>JBDTDY010000341.1:0-14300 GCA_039922835.1 Ornithinibacter sp. | reverse complement strand
TAGCGTCCGGCGGGGTTTCCTCCTCGAGGTCAACCCGCCGGACGCTGTTGACGGCCATCCCTGACGTCCGGCAGCTCAGCCACCCGGGTGGCGCCCTGCCGGACGCTGCGTGGCTGGCGCATACAGTGACGCCATGGCGAGCCCCACCCCACCGCAGCCCGATCACCGCACCCACCTCCGCGAGCACCATGGCGAGGTGTTCGAGGACCCCTTCGAGTGGATACGCGACGGTGAGGCGCCCGAGGTCGTGGCCCACCTGGAGGCGGAGAACGCCTACGCCGAGGCGCGCACCGAGCACCTCGCGCCGCTGCGCACTGCGATCTTCGAGGAGATCCGCTCGCGGGTGAAGGAGACCGACCTGTCGGTGCCGGTGGCGAGCGGGCCGTGGTGGTACTTCTCGCGCACGACGCAGGGCCGGCAGTATGCCGCGCAGGTGCGGGTGCCGCTCACGGACCGGGCCACGCGCCCGGACCCCGAGGGTGATGCCCTTCCGCAGGAGCAGGTGGTCGTCGACGGCAACGTCGAGGCCGGCGAGAGCGAGTTCTTCTCCATCGGAGCGCTCACCGTGAGCTCGGACCACCGCCTCGTGGCCTTCGCCGTCGACACCGAGGGTGACGAGCGGTTCTCCCTCGTGGTGCGGGTGATCGAGACAGGGGAGGTGCTCGACGACGCTCTCACCGGTATCGGTTACGGGTGCGAGTTCAGCCGCGACGGACGGTTCGTCTTCTACACCCGGCTCGACGACGCGTGGCGCCCCCACCAGCTGTGGCGCCACGAGGTGGGCACCGATCCGGGGCAGGACGTCCTGGTGCACGAGGAGGGCGACGAGCGCTTCTGGATGGGCATCTCCTCCAGCCGTGACGAGCGCTGGCTCGTGCTGGGGCTCGGGTCGAAGACCACCTCGGAGGTGCACCTCCTGGACTCCGAGCAGCCGCTGGGGGAGTGGCGCGTCGTGGCGCCGCGCCGCGACGGGGTGGAGTACGACGTGGAGCCCGCCTCCGACCGCCTGCTCATCGTGCACAACACCGACACCCCCGACGGTGACCTCGCCTGGGCGCCGCTGGACGCGACCAGCCACGAGCAGTGGGTCACCTTGCTGCGCTCGGCGCCGGGCGAGCGGTTCGTCGGCGTCGACGCCTTCGACGACATGGCCGTGCTCTCCCTGCGCAGCAACGGTCTGACCGCGGTGCGCGTGCTGCCACGTGACGCCACGGCCCCCGGAGGGTACGGCGCGGCCTGGGACCTCGAGGTCGGTCAGGAGGTCCACTCGATCGGTGTCGGGGACAACCCGGAGCCCGCGACGACGGCGCTCCAGGTGGTGCTCGAGTCCTTCACCAGCCCGCGCACCGTGCTCGAGGTCGACCTCGCCACCGGAGAGCGCACGGTGCTCAAGCGCCAGGCCGTGCTCGGCGACTTCGACGAGGCCGACTACGTCGAGCGCCGCCTCTGGGCGAGCGCGGAAGACGGTGTGTCCGTGCCGATCTCGGTCGTCCACCGGGTGGGCATGGAACCGGACGGCTCGCACCCTGGCCTGGTCACGGCATACGGCGCGTATGAGATCAGCTCCGACCCCTACTTCTCCGTCGCGAGGCTCAGCCTGCTGGACCGCGGCGTCGTGTATGCCGTGGCGCACGTGCGCGGTGGTGGCGAGATGGGGCGTCACTGGTACGACGACGGGAAGATGCTCGCCAAGCGCACCACGTTCACCGACACCGTGGCCTGCGTGGACCACCTCGTCGACCAGGGCTGGATGGCGCGCGACCGCGTCGGGCTGGAGGGCGGGTCGGCGGGTGGCTTGCTCGTCGGGGCGGTGCTCAACCTTGCTCCGGAGCGGTTTGCCGTGGCCCACGCCGCGGTCCCCTTCGTCGATGCGCTGAGCACCATCCTGCGGCCCGACCTTCCGCTGACGGTGGGGGAGTGGGAGGAGTGGGGCAACCCTCTGGAGGACCCCGAGGTCTACGCCTACATGCGCTCCTACACCCCCTACGAGAACCTCGCCCCGGCTGCGTATCCCTCCGTGCTCGCGACCACGAGCCTCAACGACACCAGGGTGTTCTTCGTCGAGCCGGCCAAGTGGGTGGCGAGGCTGCGCGAGGTGAGCACCAGCGACCCTGCCGCGCGGCCCGTCCTGCTGCGCACGGAGATGTCGGCCGGGCACGGTGGGCGCAGCGGCAGGTATGCCGCGTGGGAGCAGATCGCCTGGGAATGGGCCTTCGTGCTGGACCGGCTGGGAGCGAGCGAGCGCGTCAGCGAGTGAAGAGGATCGGGGCGTGGGCGCGCCCTATCAGGCGAAGTGCCGTCGACCCGACGTGCAGCCCGGGGAAACCGCCGGAACCACGGCTGCCGACCACCACCATCGAGGCACCCTCGGAACGGTCGATCAGGACCTTGAGCGGGTCGTCGCGCACGATCTCCTGCTCCACCGACACCCCGGGCCCAGCGGCGCGGTGCTCCGCGAGGGCACCGTCGATCAGAGCGCCGAGGCGGGATTCGTAGTCCTGCCAGCTGGAGGTGGACTGCAGGGTGGGGTCCTCCGCGCCGCTCGGCTGCCAGGCGTGCACGACGTCGAGCGACCCACCGGTCACGAGGGCCTCGCGGTAGCCGATGCCCAGGGCACGCAGCGACTGTGGCGACGCGTCGACGCCCACGACGACGCGCCCACCGGGGGTGGGTGAGCCGTCGCGGGCGTGCTGCACGACGAGGACCGGGCACTTCGCGTGGGTGACCACCTGCATCGCCACGGCGCCGGCACCCGCCCTGCTGAAGACGCCCTCGCCCATGGCACCGACGACCAGGAGTGCGGCGGTCTGGGAGGCCGAGATCAACGCCTGACTGGCAAAGCCGTCCCGGCAGGCCGTGGTGACGGTGAGGTCGGGGTCGATGGCATGGGCCCTCGCCGCGGCGTCGCCGACGAGTCGCTGCCCGTTCGTGAGGATGACCCCGCGGTCGGAGAGTGCCCCGAAGCCGAGCATCGGGAGGTCTGGCGCGAAGGCGTGCACGACGTGCAACGACATGGCGCGGTCACTGGCGAAGTGCGCGGCCCGAGCGACCGCAGCCTGGGAGAGGGGTGAGCCGTCGACACCGACGACTACGCGAGAGCTCGACATGCTGGGTCCTCCGATCGCGACCGTCGCGGGCTGGTCCGCCCACCTCTCGACCGTGGCACGTGCGCCTCGCGGGCGCAAGGGTGACCCTCAGCGAGTCATGGCTTCGTCATCGCCGAACACGTCGAGCACCACGCCGCTGGCTCCCAGCGCGCCGTTGGCAGCGGTCCAGGTGGTGGCCTCGCGTCCGTCGGCCACGACGACGGACGAGCCGCTCACCGAGGCGCCCATCGGGGACAGGACGACGGCTGAGTCGCCGGCGATGCCGACTGCGAGCTGGGTCGGGGATGCCGTGACGCCGGCATACAGGCGGCCCCACCGGAAGTCGTCGGTGAGGTGCGGAACGACCGTGGCATCGACGAGCCCCAATCCGCTCAGCCACGCGGCATCATCGGCCCGGTAGGCCGCGACACCCTCGTCCTCCAGGGTGTCCGCGGTGGGGCGCGCCTTGGCGGACCACCGAGCACCCAGCACCGCCGACATCGCGCCGTCCGCGAGCACGACCGGTGTGCCCTGCACCGCCGCCGTCACGGTCGAACGGAATGCCGGGTCGGCCATGCTCGAGGCCAGCGCCGGCGGGGTGTCGCCGACGAGCACGACGGCGGTGACCCCGTGCAGGTCCACCGCGGACCAGGCCTTGCCGGGGTGCATCGCCGTCGACACCTTCCCGGACCAGCCTGCCTTCTTCAGTGCCTTGGCTGCTGCGCTCACGTCCTTGCCCGAGCCGGACCCGCCACCGAGGACCAGGAGCCGCGCCTTCTTGGAGGCATCCACGGCGCTCGCTGCGGTGACGACGTCCTGCAGCGCGGTCGCGCCGAGGGCCCCGCCGCCGAGGAAGACGGTCCCGGCGACCGTCGAGGGCGATGCGGGCACGGACCAGGGCGCCCCGCTCGGGGTGTGGAGCGTGGCCCCGCCGCGCGCGAGGGTACGGGAGGGCATGTCATACGTGGTTCCCTCGGTCATCACGTGGGTGAGCACCCGCCGGGCCGACAGGGTGGAGGGGGAGCCGACCCATTGGTGCGTCGCTGTAAGGGTCTTGAAGTCGATGAGCCCCACCGAGCTGTCGCCGAAGACGCCGGACAGGATGGTGTCGCCGGTGCTGCGAACCCCTGTCGCATAGTCGACGCCCACGCCCAGCGGGCTCGACCCCGGTGCGCGCTCCTGCGCGGTGGCGATCGTGGACAGGCTCCGGCCGAGCCTGCCTCGCTGGTGGAAGTGCTGGTCGAAGATGGCATGCTCCGAGCCGACCTCCAGACCGCGCTCGAGGTCTCCGTCATCGGCCCACCACATGAGGGTGGAGCCTTGACGCAACCCGTCTGCCGGGCCGAGGTCACCGACGTACCCGTTGATCATCGAGCGGGACTCGACCGCGGCGCCGGCGCTCGTGCCGCCGAGGGCTGCGCCCCGCTGCACCGCTGCGGTGATCGCACGCTCCGCGGGGGAGTCGGCCAGCACCTGCATGGCGAGGCCCTGGTCACCGCCCAGGACGTAGATGCCGTCAGTCGCAGGGTCGCTGAGGGCCACGGCATTGACCGGGTCGAGGGCATCCGCCCGGTTGAGGAGCACCGCGAGGGTTGCCGTGCAGCCGGTGTAGGGGGCCGCCGCGATGGCGTCGCACGCGGCATCGAGCTGGTCGGCGCGGGTCTGGGCCAGGGCCAGGTTCTCGGCACGGTCCTTCGCGCCGTCGCCGTAGGCAGAGGGGACGACGACGAGGTCGATGGTGGTGCCGCTCGCACCGTCGGCTGCGGCGAGGGCGAACCCGGCCAGCGTCGAGGCGACGTAGCCGCCCCCGATGGGTGTGAGAGTCGTGGGTGGCGCTGCTGAGGCGCTCGAGCCGGCAGTGCCCGCGAGGGCGAGGCCGGCGGTCGCGATCGCTGCGAGCGTCGTGCGCGTCGTGCGGCGGATGGTTGCTGGCGAGCGGCGAGGGGTCATGCGCCGTGACGCTAGCGGCTCACCATGCTCTGCGCGCGTCGAGCGGAGCAGCCCCCTCCCGGGCGCACGAGGAGCGGGCATATGGTGGCGCCATGACTCTGCGTGCCATCGAGTGGGACCAGGCCGCTGGCCGTGACGGAGCGGGCGCTGTCCGTCTCCTCGACCAGACCCTGCTCCCACTCCAGACCGTGTTCCGCACCATCGAGCGCACCGACGACCTCGTCGCCGCGATCGCCGAGCTGGCGGTGCGGGGAGCGCCTGCGCTGGGCGTGGCGGGCGCCCTGGGCGTGGTCCTCGCGATGGACGAGGCGGCACGTGAGGGCTGGGACGACCAGCGAGTGCAGGGCGCCGTGGACCGGGTGCGCCACGCGCGCCCGACGGCGGTCAACCTCGCGTGGGGTGTCGATGAGGTGCGCCCGCTGATGGCGAGTGGCCGAGAGGCCGTGCTGGAGGCGGCCCTGCGGGTGGCGCGCGAGGACGAGGCTGCCAACAGGGAGCTCTCCCGCCTCGGGGCGGACTGGCTGTTGGAGCGCATCGACCGTCCCCGGCTGCGGGTGCTGACCCACTGCAACGCCGGCATCCTCGCGACCTCGGGCTGGGGCACCGCCCTCGGCGTGGTCCGTGAGCTGCAGGCGCGCGACCGCATCGAGCTCGTCTACGCGGACGAGACGCGCCCGCTCCTCCAAGGGGCGCGGCTGACGGCTTTCGAGCTGGCGAGCGAGGGGATCCCGCACGTCGTGCAGACCGACTCGGCCGCGGCCTCGACCATCCTGCGTGGGCTGGTCGACCTCGCGGTCGTGGGCGCTGACCGGATCGCCGCGAACGGGGACACCGCCAACAAGGTCGGCACCCTGGGCGTGGCCCTCGCGTGCCGCGATGCCGACATCCCCTTCCTCGTGGCAGCCCCGTGGTCCACGGTCGACCTCTCGATGACCGACGGGTCGGGCATCGAGATCGAGGAGAGGGATGGCAGCGAGGTGACCCAGTGGGCGGGCACCCGTGTGGTCCCCGAGGGCACCCAGGGCTTCAACACGGCCTTCGACGTGACCCCGGCGCGGCTGATCGACGCTGTGGCGACCGAGCGTGGGGTGGCGGAACCGCGCACCGGGAGCGACCTCACGGACCTGGCGCGTTCTTCCTCCTGAAGTTCAGGGCTTCATTGTGAGATAATGAAGGTATAGTCTTCATATGGACCAGATGATGCCACCACCTTCACCATGTGTCCTCATCGGGGACCTCGTCTCCTCCCGGAAGGCCCCCGACCGGGCGCGTCTGCACGAGCAGCTCGAGGCGGCCCTCACCGCAGTGGATGCCGCGGTGGCGCCGCTCACGGCTCTGCGCGTCACGGCCGGGGACGAGTTCCAGGGCACCTACGCCACGCTGGGAGGCGCGGTCGACGCCGCGCTACGGGTGCGGCTGGCACTGCTCCCCGAGGCTGACGCCCGCTTCGGGCTCGGACGAGGGGAGACCGCCGTCCTGGACAGGCGGCGCGGCATCGAGGACGGGCCCGGGTGGTGGGCCGCACGGGCCGGGATCGAGCAGGTCGCAGCAATGGCGGAGCGGTCCGCGACACGTCAGGCGCGCACCGCCTTCCGTGCCGCGGTGCCCGACCCGGTCGAGGCGGCGGTCAATGCCGCCCTGCTCTGTCGGGACCATCTGGTTGGCTCGATGTCACCACGTTCCCTGCGACTCCTGAAGGGCCTCATGGACTCCGACAGCACCCAGCGCGAGATCGCCGCCCGCGAGGGCATCAGCGCGTCCGCCGTCTCGCAGCGGGTGCGTGCCGACGGCATCGGCGCGGTGCTCGAGGCCCAGCAGCTCCTGAGAGGTCTGCCGTGAGCTGGCTGGCGGTCTGGCTCATCGGTCTTGGCACGGCAGACCTCGTCCGTGCTGGTGCCCACACCAACCGGTGGGCGATCCCCTCCGGGGTCGCCAGCGTGCTCCTCCTCGCTGTCCTCGCCGGGCTCACCGCTCCCGTCGACCTCGTGGTCCTGGTCGCAGCACTCCTCCCGTTGGCGCTGTGGGTGCGCTACTCCACCCAAGCGCTGGTCTCAGGGTCCGGTCACATGACCGCCCTGGCGTCCCTCGCGGTCGGCAGCGCGTGGCTCGTCGGGCTCTCCGGGTGGGCGAGCCCGGTGGGTGGCCCGCTGGTGCGGTGGGCGGCGTGGGCGGACCCACCCCTGGTCGGGGACGCCCCCGCAGGGCACGTCCTCCTCGTGGTGGGGCTGCTGCTCGTCAACCTCGTCACCGCCAACGTGCTGGTGCGGTTGGTGCTCCTGGCCGTCGGCGCGCTGCGACCGGTCCTCCCGCTCGACACCAGCGTGCAGCCCTCGGACGAGCTCAAGGGCGGTCGGCTGCTCGGGCCGATGGAGCGCGTGCTCATCATCGGTCTCGGTCTGGCCGGGCAGCTCACTGCCGCAGGCCTGGTCATCGCGGCCAAGGGGCTGATTCGCTTCCCGGAGCTCCAGGCCAAGCGCGATGACCGCACGAGCGTCGACGGGGTCGGCATCGACGCCGTCACCGAATACTTCCTCGTCGGGTCGTTCGTGTCGTGGCTGGTGGCGCTCGGCAGTCTCGCGCTCACCCGCTGAACCCATCGACCCTCGTGCGCGAGCCTCACACGGTGAGGATGTTGTCCTTCCACTGCTCCGGGAAGTCCGCGGTGGTGTTGCCCGCGACGAGCAGCCGGTAGGTCATCGCGGCTGCCTCCTCCAGGTTCAGCGCCCGCCGCAGGGCCATCGAGACCGTGTCGCCGATGGTCGAGCACCCGTGGTGGGCGAGGACCACGGCGTCGTGCTCCCGCACCGCCTCCGCAGCGAGGTGCGCGATCTCGTCCGAGCCCGAGGGGTGGAAGGGCACCCGTCCCACGCCGCCGAGGTAGTACTGGTGGTCCAGGGTCGTGAACCTGATCGGGGCCCCCAGCATCTCCACGAGGAGCACGTGCTGGGGGTGCAGGTGGACGACCGCGGCGGCGTCTTCGCGCACGGCATACGTCTGCTGGTGCAGCTTCCACTCGATGGAGGGACGGGTGGCACCGCCCACGTGCTCGCCGGCGAGGGTGAGCACCGAGAAGTCCTCGGGGGCGAGCCGGTCCAGCCAGGTGCCGGTGCCGGTGACGAGGAACTGGTCCGTTCCCGGCAGGCGCGCCGAGAGGTTGCCGCCACTGGCCTGGACCAGCCCGCGGGACACCACGTGCCGTCCGGCGTCGATGAGCTCGTCGATGAGGGTGTCGCGATCCGTGGTCATGACGGCATCCTCCCGCATACCGGCCTCACGCTCCGCAACGACTGACGAGTCCTCGCGAGCGGCCGTCACTGCGGCGCTGGGTGCTCGTGAGGACTCGTCAAGGACTGCCGAGGCCGATTAGGCCCCTGAGCTGCAGGTATTCTCAGATGTCGAAGTACATCTCGAACTCGTGCGGGTGCGGGCGCAGGCGGATCGGGTCGACCTCGTTCTTGCGCTTCCACTCCACCCACGTGGCGATGAGGTCCTCGGTGAAGACGTCCCCCTCGAGCAGGAACTCGTGGTCGGCCTCCAGGGCGTCGAGCACCTCCGGCAGTGAGGCCGGCACCTGGGCGATCGTCGCGTGCTCCTCCGGGGGCAGCTCGTAGAGGTCCTTGTCCACCGGCTCCGGCGGCTCGATGCGGTTGCGGATGCCGTCCAGGCCGGCCATGAGCTGGGCGGCGAAGGCCAGGTACGGGTTGGAGCTGGGGTCGGGGATGCGGAACTCGATGCGCTTGGCCCCGGGGCTGTCGCCGGCGATCGGGATGCGCACGCACGCGGAGCGGTTGCGCGCCGAGTAGACGAGGTTGACCGGCGCCTCGTAGCCGGGAACCAGGCGGTGGTAGGAGTTCACCGTCGGGTTGGTGAACGCCAGCAGCGCGGGGGCGTGCCGCAGCAGACCGCCGATGTACCAGCGTGCGAGGTCGGAGAGGCCGCCGTAGCCGCGCTCGTCGTAGAAGAGCGGCTCGCCGTCCTTCCAGAGCGACTGGTGGGTGTGCATGCCCGAGCCGTTGTCCCCGAAGATCGGCTTCGGCATGAAGGTCGCGGTCTTGCCGCCCTCCCACACCGTGTTCTTGACGACGTACTTGAACTTCATCATGTCGTCACCCGAGGCGAGCAAGGTGTTGAAGCGGTAGTTGATCTCCTGCTGCCCAGCGGTGCCGACTTCGTGGTGGCTGCGCTCCACGAACAGGCCCACCTCGGCGAGGTTGAGGCAGATCTTGTCGCGCATGTCCGCGAAGTGGTCCACGGGCGGCACGGGGAAGTAGCCACCCTTGAGGCGTGTCTTGTAGCCGAGGTTGCCACCCTCCTCCACGCGGCCGGTGTTCCACGCAGCCTCGACGGAGTCGATGTAGTAGTAGCTGGACTGCGCCTTGGTCTCGAAACGCACGTCGTCGAAGACGTAGAACTCAGCCTCGGCACCGAAATATGCGGTGTCCGCGATGCCGGTCGAGGCCAGGTAGGCCTCCGCCTTCGCCGCGATGTTGCGGGGGTCGCGGCTGTAGTGCTCGCCGGTGAACGGGTCGACGATGAAGAAGTTCATGATGAGGGTCTTCTCGGCGCGGAAGTGGTCGAGGTAGGCGGACCCGGGGTCGGGGACGAGCTTCATGTCGGACTCGTGGATCGCCTGGAAGCCGCGGATCGAGGAGCCGTCGAACATCTGGCCGTTCGTGAAGAAGTCCAGGTCGACCGTGCCGGCCGGCACGTTGAAGTGCTGCATGACCCCCGGCAGGTCGCAGAACCGGATGTCGACGAACTTGACGTCCTCGGCCTTGATGAACTCGAGGACCTCCTCGGGCGTGCTGAACACTATGAACCTCCTGGGTTCGAGACGGCGTGGGGGCTTTGGAGCGCCAGCCCTGGGGCGTTGCGCCGACTCTAGGCACGAAGGGTTTCCCGTCCGTGACTCGCGTGTTTCGCCGGTGTAACGCAGGCAACGGTATCAAGGTGTGGGACAGCGCATCCGAGGAGTGGAGCCCGGTGGATGCGGCATACAGTGGCGTCGTGCCCCACCCCGACGACCCCGGTATGCCGTCCGCCGACTCCCCGGAGAGCGCCTCGCTCGGTCGCCGGTTCGCGGCTTGGCTCATCGACTGGGTGCTCTGCACCGTGGTTGTGTTCGGGCTGCTCGGGTTCGACCTCGAGCTGGGCCCGGACGCCCGCCCCGACCTCTTCCTGGGCGCCCCCACGTCGTCCTGGGCGGTGCTGGGGGTCTTCGCTGCGGAGAACCTCCTCCTGGTGACGCTGATGGGCTCCACCATCGGCCACCGGGTGCTGCGGCTGCAGGTCTGGCAGGTACGTCCCGGAGCCTTCCCACTCCAGGTGGTGGTGCGCACCCTGCTGCTGTGCTTCTTCGTGCCAGCGCTGATCACCAGGTCGGGCCGGGGGCTGCACGACGTCGCAGCCGGGACCCGGATCGTCCACACCTGAGCAACCGCGGCCGATGTGACTCAAACCATGCTCTGACGAGTTGTAGTACTACCTGATGTAGTAATACTCTGTCGTTGTCGGGCAGCCCCGACAACCACCACCAGGGCAGGAGAACGACATGAGTGACACCAAGACCCGATCGCCGAACACCACGACCGGCGCCACCAACGGAACCGGCTTCGTCAAGATCGCGGGTTGGATCGTCGCCGTCATCGGCGCCGTCATGCTCGTTGCCGGTGGCGGCACCTGGCTCCTCGTCCAGAACCAGCTCTCGGCCGAGAACATCACCGTGACCCAGGACGCGCGATGGTTCGCCGGCGACCAGGTCAACGGCCCCTTCACCGCCTACTCGCAGGCCGACATCATCAACACCCACGCGCTCGAGGGCTCGGGTGGCAAGACCTACGCCGAGCTGGACAAGGACGACCCGGCGCGCGCCTCTGTCATGAACGGCTCGTTCCTGCGCGCCTCGCTCTTCACCTCGGTGCTTGCCTTCGGCGTCTCGTTCATGGCCATGGGCCTGGGCCTGGTGCAGATGCTGCTCGGCTTCTCGATGACCAGGGTGGCTGGGCTGCTCTCGCACCCGACCCGCGCCTGAGCACGACAGCGCCTGAGCAGAACAGCGCCTGAGCACAGAGGAAGGGCCCCGCCACCAGTGGCGGGGCCCTTCCTCTGTGCTGGTGATCAGGTGCTCAGCGGGTCACTTGCCGCGCATCGACTTGCGGTCGCCCCGGGCCCGCATCGGGTCCATCCCCTTGGGGATCGGGGGGCGAAGGCCTCCGAGGGAGGTGAGCCGCTTGTTGACCACCGAGGTCTCGGCCTTGCTCAGCACCGGGCGCATGCGAGTCAGCTTTCCGGAGACCTTCTTGATCGGCACCTGGCCCTCACCGTCGCCGACGGTCCAGAGGTGGATCGGCACACCGGGAGCGACGCGGGCGACCTTCTTCTCCTCCTGCTTCAACAACTTGGTCACCTTGGCCTGCGGCCCCTCGCCGATGAGCACGACGCCGGGGCGGCCCAGCGCCCGGAAGACCATCGCTGCGCCAGCCATGTCACTGGGCCGGCTGCCCCGGGCGCCCTCGACCGCAACCGGCTCCTGACCGGCATACCACCCGCGTTTGCCCAGGCCCTGGAGCGTGGCCCCGGCCGCACCGGCCTGACCGTCCAGCGCGCGGTACATCGCGGTGTTGCCCCGGCGGTTCATGACGATCACGGCCGCGAGCACGGCAGCGGGGATCGCGAGGATGATGCTGTACCAGAGCCAGCCGCCGCCGATGATGGCCCCGACCCCGACGATGACACCGAAGGTGACCACGGCGGCGAGCAGCATCCACCAACCGAGGTTGGGGTCGAGCCCCTTGATGGCGCTGTAGGCCTGACGGATCTGCGCGATGCGGCCGGTCTTCTTCTCGGGCTGGTCGGACACGGGGGGTGACGCTCCTGATCGGTGACGGCGACCCGCGGCGGCTCCGCGGGCGTCGCCGCTCAGGATACGGGGCGGGGTGCGCGCGCCACCAGCGACGCCGCCTCCTGGCGGGCCGGGTCGGAGGCGGCCTGCTCCAGGTGCGCGAGGTGGGCAGGGATCGGGCGACCCCAGCGGTGCATCGCCGTCGCCCAGAGCCGCCCGGCGCGGTAGGAGCTGCGCACCAGCGGCCCGGCCATGACCCCCTTGAAGCCCATCTCCTCGGCCACGTCGGACCAGTGCACGAACTCCTCGGGCTTGACCCACCGGTCGATCGGGTGGTGCAGCGGAGAGGGGCGGAGGTACTGCGTGATGGTGAGGATGTCGCACCCCGCGTCGTGCAGGTCGCGGATCGCGGAGTCGATCTCGTGGTCCTCCTCGCCCATGCCGAGGATGAGGTTGGACTTGGTGACCATGCCCGCCTCGCGCGCCATCGACAGCACCCGCAGGCTCTTGTCGTAGGTGAAGGCAGGACGGATCCGCTTGAAGATCCGCGGGACGGTCTCCAGGTTGTGGGCGAAGACCTCGGGCTGGGCGTCGAAGACCTGGCTGACCAGCTCCGGTTTCGCGCCGAAGTCGGGCGGGAGGATCTCCACGCCGGTGTTGGGGTTGAGGTCGTGGATCGCCCGGATCGTCGCGGCGTAGAGACCCGCTGCTCCGTCGGGTTGGTCATCGCGAGCCACCCCCGTGACGGTGGAGTAGCGCAGGCCCATCGCGGCGACGGACTCCGCGACGCGTCGCGGCTCGTCGAGGTCGAGGGCCTCGGGCCGGCCGGTGGCGATGTCACAGAAGTCGCAGCGGCGGGTGCAGGTGTCGCCACCGATGAGGAAGGTGGCCTCCCGGTCCTCCCAGCACTCGAAGATGTTGGGACAGGCAGCTTCCTGGCACACGGTGTGCAGGCCCTGCTCCTTGACCATCGAATGGATCGCGGTGAACTCCGGACCCATCTTCGCGGTCGTGCGGATCCACTCGGGCTTGCGCTCGATCGGGGTCTGCGCGTTGCGCGCCTCGACCCGCAGCATGCGGCGTCCCTCTGGTGCGACAGTCACGTCGACCACCCTACGCCGGGCACGAGGCACCCTCGAATCGTGTGCAGGGACCGGTCAGCCGAGCACGTCGCCCAGGTGCTTCTCGGCATAGGGAAGCACGTCCTGCACCCTGATCGGGCGACCGCTCTCGAGGGTGAGTGAGGAGACGCCGGCATCCGGGATGCCGCACGGGATGATCGCGTCGGCCCAGGAGAGGTCGGCGTCGCAGTTCAAGGCGAAGCCGTGCATCGTCACCCGCCTGCTGACGCGCACCCCGATCGCGCCGAGCTTGCGGTCCGGGCCCTGGTCGTCGGCGAGCACCCAGACCCCGCTGCGCCCGTCGACGCGCACCGTCTCGACGCCGAAGTCGCGACAGATGCGGATCATCACCTCCTCGAGCCGGCGCACGTGGGCGACGACGTCGATGGGCACCTCGGTGAGACGACAGATGGGATAGCCGACGAGCTGACCGGGGCCGTGCCAGGTGATCTTCCCGCCCCGGTCGACGTCGATGACGGGGGTGCCGTCGGTGGGGCGCTCGTGGGGCTGGGTGCGCTTGCCCGCGGTGTAGACCGCCTCGTGCTCCAGGAGGAGGGTGGTATCGAGCAGCTTGCCGTCGACCACCTGCGCGTGCACGTCGCGCTGCGCCTGCCACCCGGCGAGGTAGTCGACGAGGTCGGGGGCGAAGCCCAGGTGGAGGAACTGCATGACCCCACCGTATGCCGGTGACCTCCCGGTCGGACAACCCTGCGTCCGGTCGCTCATGCAGGGGCCCGGCTCAACCTGCTCCGCCGCCGGTAGGACGGCCGTAACCTTGCGCGCATGAGCGAGCAGCCGCCACGCGGGGACGACACGTCGACGAGCAGTCCTCGACCCGAGACCCCCTCGGGTGCACGATCCGCTCGCCGCCCTCGACCGGTCCTGATCGGTGCGGTGGTGCTGATCCTGGTGTGGCTCGTGGTCGGGGGGCTCGGAGGTGCCGCCCAGGGGAAGCTCTCGGGAGTCCAGTCCAACGACAACGCCAGCTTCCTGCCCAAGAACGCCGAGTCGACCCTGGTCAGCACGGCTGTGGAGGGGTTCAACGACAGCACCGAGCTGCCCTACCTGGTCGTCGTCGAGCGCGCCGACGGTGGCGCGCTCGACGCGAAGGACCTGTCCGCGGTGAAGAGCTTCGCCGGGTCCCTCCCCGCACTGGCGCTGCCCGCTCTCGGCTCCGGAAAGACGCTGGGGGACTATCTCGTCGGCAACGACACGCCGGTCGCCGTGCCCTCGCAGGACGGACAGGCGGTGCTGGTCTCGGTGCCCCTCGACGGCACGACCGGCACCGCGGCGTCGGGTGAC
>JBDTDY010000340.1:0-14177 GCA_039922835.1 Ornithinibacter sp. | reverse complement strand
CCTCCACCCCCACACCCCGTGAGGCAGGGGCACCCCGGGCCACCGCAGCCCCCAGCGAGGGCGGCAACTCACCGATCCGCGGGGCAAGCGCCCGGGTCGTGACCAACATGGAGGCCTCCCTCGAGGTCCCGACCGCCACCTCGGTGCGCGCGGTCCCGGCCAAGCTGCTCGTCGACAACCGCATCGTCATCAACAGCAACCTCGCACGAAGTCGCGGCGGCAAGGTGAGCTTCACGCACATCATCGGCTACGCGCTCGTCAAGGCACTGGCCGAGATGCCGGCCATGAACAACGGCTTCGCACACGACGAGAAGGGCAAGCCGGTGCTGCACACGCCGGCGCACGTCAACCTCGGTCTCGCCATCGACCTCGCCAAGCCCGACGGCACCCGCCAGCTCGTCGTGCCGAGCATCAAGGCCGCCGAGGCGATGGACTTCGCCCACTTCTGGACCGCCTACGAGGAGATGGTCAAGAAGGCCCGGGCCGGAAAGCTCACGGTCGAGGACTTCCAGGGCACGACGATCTCGCTGACCAATCCCGGAACCATCGGGACCGTCCACTCCGTACCCCGGCTGATGGCCGGTCAGGGCACGATCATCGGCGTCGGGGCCATGGCCTACCCGGCCGAGTGGCAGGGCGCCAGCTCCGAGACGATCGACCGCAACGCCGTCAGCAAGATCCTCACCCTCACCAGCACCTACGACCACCGCATCATCCAGGGCGCCCAGTCCGGGGACTTCCTGCGCATCGTCAACGGCCTGCTCCTCGGCGAGAACGGCTTCTACGACGAGATCTTCGAGAGCCTGCGCATCCCCTACGAGCCGGTGCGCTGGGTCCAGGACATCTCCGCCACCCACGACGACGACATCAACAAGGTGTCCCGCGTGCAGGAGCTGATCCACGCCTACCGGGTCCGGGGCCACCTGATGGCCGACACGGATCCGTTGGAGTACAAGCAGCGCCGCCACCCAGACCTCGACATCACCCGGCACGGGCTGACCCTGTGGGACCTGGACCGCTTCTTCGCCACCGGTGGCTTCGGCGGTGAGCCCTTCCTGAAGCTGCGCAAGATCCTCGGTGTGTTGCGCGACTCCTACTGCCGCACCGTGGGCGTGGAGTACATGCACATCCAGGACCCCGAGCAGCGCGAGTGGCTCCAGGCCCGGATCGAGGTCGGCTACGCGAAGACCACGCGCGATGAGCAGTTGCGGATCCTGCGCCGGCTCAACGCCGCTGAGGCGTTCGAGACCTTCCTCCAGACCAAGTTCGTCGGTCAGAAGCGCTTCTCCCTCGAGGGTGGGGAGTCCGTCATCGCGCTGCTGGACCGGGTGCTCTCCCGCGCCGCGGAGGACGAGCTCGACGAGGTCTGCATCGGGATGCCGCACCGTGGACGGCTCAACGTGCTCGCCAACATCGCGGGCAAGTCCTACGGCCAGATCTTCCGGGAGTTCGAGGGCAAGCAGGACCCCAAGTCGGTCCAGGGCTCCGGCGACGTGAAGTACCACCTCGGCACCGAGGGCGAGTTCACCGCGGAGTCCGGCGCCACGACCAAGGTCTACCTCGCCGCGAACCCCTCCCACCTCGAGGCGGTCAACCCTGTTCTCGAGGGCATCGTGCGGGCCAAGCAGGACCGGGTGAACCTCGCCGGTGAGGACTTCACCGTGCTCCCCGTGCTCATGCACGGCGACGCGGCCTTCGCAGGCCAGGGTGTGGTCGCCGAGACGCTCAACCTCAGCCAGCTCCGGGGCTACCGCACCGGTGGCACGGTGCACGTGGTGATCAACAACCAGGTCGGCTTCACGACCTCCCCGAGCTCCTCACGCTCCTCGACCTACTCCACCGACGTCGCGCGGATGATCCAGGCCCCGATCTTCCACGTCAACGGCGACGACCCCGAGGCGTGTGTGCGGATCGCCGAGATCGCCTACGACTTCCGCAAGGAGTTCCACAAGGACGTCGTGATCGACATGGTCTGCTACCGCCGTCGCGGGCACAACGAGGGCGACGACCCGTCGATGACACAGCCGCTGATGTACAACCTCATCGAGGCCAAGCGCAGTGTGCGCAAGCTCTACACCGAGTCCCTCATCGGTCGTGGGGACATCACCGTCGAGGACGCCGAAGCGGCGCTGCGCGACTACCAGCAGCAGCTCGAGCGGGTGTTCGTGGAGACCAAGGAGGCGCTGAAGTCGGCCGACTCGGGATCGGACAACACCTACTCCGGCACCGACGTCGAGGGACACAGCGGGTTGGAGCCACCGAGCGCGCAGAAGAGCGACGCCGACGCGACGACCCACTCAGCCAGCGACACCGCCGTCTCGAGCGAGGTCATGGAGCGCATCGGCACGGCCTTCATCAGTCCGCCGAAGGGCTTCACGGTCCACCCCAAGCTCGCCCAGATGCTCGAGAAGCGGTCCAAGAGCGTTCGCGAGGGGGGCATCGACTGGGGCACCGCGGAGCTCCTGGCCTTCGGCTCCCTGCTCATCGAGGGCACGCCCGTCCGCCTCGCCGGTCAGGACAGCCGGCGCGGCACGTTCGTGAGCCGCCACGCCGTGCTCATCGACAAGGAGACCGCAGCCGAGTGGACTCCGCTGCTCTACCTCGGTGAGGGGCAGGCCAAGTTCTGGGTCTACGACAGCCTGCTGTCCGAGTTCGCCGCCATGGGCTTCGAATACGGGTACTCCGTGGAGCGTCCGGACGCGCTCGTCCTGTGGGAGGCCCAGTTCGGTGACTTCTTCAACGGCGCCCAGACGATCATCGACGAGTTCATCTCCAGCTCGGAACAGAAGTGGGGGCAGCGGTCCTCGGTCGTTCTCCTCCTCCCCCACGGCTTCGAGGGCCAGGGGCCGGACCACTCCTCGGGCCGGATCGAGCGCTTCCTCACGATGTGCGCCGAGGGCAACATGACCGTCGCCTACCCCTCGACCCCGGCGTCCTACTT
Organism: Ornithinibacter sp.; assembly: GCA_039922835.1. Lineage (GTDB taxonomy): Bacteria > Actinomycetota > Actinomycetes > Actinomycetales > Dermatophilaceae > Fodinibacter. Next base: position 11,236 of record JBDTDY010000340.1, on the reverse strand, counting down.
CCACCTCCTGCGCCGGCAGGCATACGCCAGGCCGAGGCGTCCGCTCATCGTGTTCACCCCGAAGTCGATGCTGCGCATGAAGGCGGCCAGCAGCGCGCCGGAGGACTTCACGACCGGCACCTTCCGCCCGGTGCTCCCGGACCACCCGAACGCGACATCGGGGAAGGTCACGCGGGTGCTCATGGCGGCCGGCAAGGTCGTCTACGACCTCGAGGCCGAGCGCACCGAACGCGGCGACACCGCGACGGCCATCCTTCGCCTGGAGCAGTACTACCCGCTGCCGGCTGCCGACCTCGCCTCGGCGCTGTCGGACTACCCCGATGCCGAGCTCGTGGTCGTGCAGGACGAGCCACGCAACATGGGCGGGTGGCCCTTCCTGGCGCTCAACCTTCCCGAGGCACTGGAGGCTCACGGCGAGCGCCGCTCGATCAGGGTCGTCTCCCGCAAGCCCTCCGCGTCCCCGGCGAGCGGGTCGACGAAGAAGCACCAGGCAGAGCAGGCCGACCTCATTGCCCGCGCCTTCGACCGATGAGCGGGTCACACCGGTAACGTTGCGCCCGTGTACTTCACGGACCGCGGTATCGAAGAGCTGCAGGCCCGTCGAGGTGACGAGGAGGTCACCTTCGACTGGCTCGCCGACCAGCTGAGGACTTTCGTGGACCTCCACCCGGACTTCGAGGTGCCGGTCGAGCGCCTGGCCACCTGGCTGGCCCGGCTCGACGACGACGACGAATGAGCGAGCACATGGTTGACGAGCAGGACCTCGAGGGCACCCCCTCGTTCGAGTTCCGACCCAGCGTCGACGCGCAGGTCGTGCCCGAGGGCCCGCGCGATCTCGCGCTGGTGTTCCTCGGCGCGTCCCTCGTGGCCGGCGTGGGCGACCCCAAGGGACAGGGGTGGGTGACCCGGGTCGTCGGACGCACCCAGCACCCGGACCTCCAGATCACCGCCTACAACCTCGGCGTTCGGGGGAACACGTCGGCAGACCTGATGCGCCGGTGGGAGAGCGAGGTGCCCAGCCGGTGGGTCGGGCGCACCGAGCGGCGCGTCGTCATCTCCGTGGGCACCGCGGACGTGCGCAGCGGCATCACCCTCGCGCGGCACCGGCTCAACCTCGCCAACCTCCTCGACGATGCGGCCACGTCCGGGGTGGGCACCTTCGTGGTGAGCCCACCCCCCACGGCTGATGCCGAGGTCAATGAGCGCCTCGAGGTGCTCGTCGACGCCCAGGCCGACGTCTGCTCACGGCGAGGGGTGCCCTTCGTCGACTGCTTCGCGCCACTGGCGGCGCACGATCAGTGGCGCACCGACCTCGCCGCCAGCTCGGTGCCCCACCACCCGGGGCAGGCCGGCTACGGCCTGATCGCCTGGCTCGTGCTGCACAACGGCTGGAACGAGTGGCTCCAGCTGGCGTGAGGCACCGGCCTCACCCGATGGTGAAGACGACCTTGCCGACCACGTCTCCGGACACCATCGCCTGGAACCCTTCGCGGGCATCCGCCAGCGGGCGCACCGAGTCCACGAGCGGGTCGATGCCCTGGTCGACGACGAAACGGGTGAGCCGCTCGAGCTCCTCGCGGGTGCCCATCGTCGACCCGAGGACCCGCAGCTGCTTGAAGAAGATCTTGGTGAGCTCGGCCTTGGCCGGCGCGTCGCCGGACGTGGCTCCCGAGATGACGATCGCACCGCCCGGACGGAGGCTGTTGACCGAGTGCGACCAGGTGGCGGCGCCGACCGTCTCCATCACGGCATCCACCCGTTCCGGCAGCCTGGCGCCGCTCTCGAACGCGCGCTCTGCCCCGAGCTCGACCGCACGTTCGCCCTTGGCCGCGTCCCGGCTGGTGACCCACATCCGCAGGCCCGCCGCCGAGCCCAGCTGAACCAGCGCCGTTGCGACGCCCCCCGCTGCGCCCTGGACCAGCACCGTGCCGCCGGGCTGCACACCGGCCTGCGTGAACAGCATTCGGTATGCCGTGAGCCACGCCGTGGGCAGGCACGCCGCGTGTTCCCAGGAGAGCGACTCGGGCTTGGGGACGAGGTTGTGGCGGGGCACCACCACGACCTCGGCGAGGGTGCCGTCGTGCACCTCGGAGAGCAGGCTGCGGCGCGGGTCGAGCGTCTCGTCCCCGGCCCAGCCGGGGGAGGCGATCACCGCGTGCACGACCACCTCGTTGCCGTCCGCGTCGACCCCGGCCCCGTCGCAGCCGAGCACCATCGGCAACCTGTCGGCCGGAAGGCCCACCCCTCGCAGCGACCAGACGTCGTGGTGGTTCAGCGCCGCCGCGCGAAGGCGCACCGTCGTCCAGCCCTCGGGCGCCACCGGCTCGGGGCGCTCCCCCACCTCCAGCCCACTCAGGGGATCGGTGGCGGACTGGCTGACGGCGGTGACGGCGAGCATGCGCTCGACCCTACCCACGAGGCGCCGGCCGACCCACGTCAGGCACGTCGCATGACGCGCTCAGCGCGCGAGCACCGTGGGTGCCGCACGCCCCAGCGCATCGCGCCAGTGCGGAAGCGGCTCCAACCCGTTGGCAGCCCACATCTCGTGGGACAGGACGCTGTAGGCCGGTCTGGGCGCAGGCAGCGGGAACTCCTCGGTGGTGATCGGGCTGATCCGGTCGGGGTCGAGCCCGAGCTCCTCGAAGACCGCCTGCGCGAGGTCGAACCACGAGCACTGACCGCCGCCGGTGGCGTGCCAGGTGCCGAACGGGGCTCCGGCATCGACGATCCGCAGGATGCCGTGGGCCAGGTCCACCGTCCACGTCGGCTGCCCCACCTGGTCCGCAACGATGGTCAACCGCTCTCGCTCACCGGCGAGGCGCCGCACGGTGGCTGGGAAGTTGCCGCCCGATGCGCCGTACAGCCAGGCGGTCCGCACGACCCAGGAGCGGGGGCACTCGGACCGGACGGCCCACTCCCCGGCTGCCTTCGTCCGCCCGTACGCCGACGTGGGAGCGACCGGGGCGTCGGCGGCATACGGCTCGGTGCCCCGCCCGGCGACGACGTAGTCAGTCGACAGCTGCACCATCGCTGCACCGGCCGCATGAGCTGCTCGCGCGAGGTTTGCGGCGCCGATCGCGTTGACCGCGAAGGCCGTCGCCTCCTCGGTCTCCGCCCGGTCCACCGCCGTGTAGGCGGCGCAGTTCACGACGACGTCGCACCCGTTGACCTGGTCCACGCACTGGTCCGGGTCAAGGATGTCCAGGCCCGGCAGGTCGGCCCGGGTGATCGTGTGGCCGGCCTCCTCGGCAACGCGAGCAAGGTCCTGCCCCAGCATCCCCGCCGCGCCGGCCACGAACCAGCGCGCCATCAGGGCTCCACGACCTGCTGGGTGCGGGCGTAGCGCGCCTCGGTGGCATCCTTCATGGGTCGCCACCAGGCCTCGTTGTCCCGGTACCACTGGATCGTCGCGTCGAGCCCCTCCCGGAATCCCGGGTAGCGCGGCACCCAGCCCAGCTCGGTGCGCAGCCGCGTCGCGTCGATCGCGTAGCGGAGGTCGTGTCCCGCCCGGTCGGTGACGTGGTCGTAGGCGTCCGGCTCCTGGCCCATCAGCTCCAGGACCATCCGCACGACGTCACGGTTGTTGACCTCCCCGTCGGCACCGATGAGGTAGGTCTCCCCGAGGGCACCCCGCTCGATGATCGTCCAGACGGCCTCGTTGTGGTCATCGACGTGGATCCAGTCGCGCACGTTGAGGCCGGCGCCGTAGAGCTTGGGTCGCACGCTGTCGATGACGTTGGTGACCTGGCGCGGGATGAACTTCTCGACGTGCTGGCGGGGACCGTAGTTGTTGGAGCAGTTGGAGATCGTCGCCCGCACCCCGAAGGAGCGCACCCAGGCCCGCACGAGCAGGTCCGAGCCGGCCTTGGTCGAGGAGTAGGGCGAGCTGGGGTTGTAGGGCGTGTTCTCGGTGAACCGTTCCGGGTCCTCGAGGTCGAGGTCGCCGTAGACCTCGTCGGTCGAGATGTGGTGGTAGCGGACGTCGTGGGCGCGGACCGCCTCGAGCAGCGCGTAGGTGCCCAGCAGGTTGGTGCGCACGAACGGGCTCGGGTCCTCCAGGGAGTTGTCGTTGTGTGACTCGGCCGCGAAGTGCACGACCAGGTCGGAGTCCGCGACGAGCCCGTCCACCAGAGCGGTGTCCGCGACGTCACCCTCGACGAAACGGATCTGCTCCATCGCGCCCTGAAGCGATGCCGTGGAACCCGCGTAGGTCAGGGCGTCGAGGACGGTCACCTCCGCCTCGGGCCTGGTGGCGAGGGTGCGGTGCACGAAGTTGCTGCCGATGAAGCCGGCGCCGCCGGTGACGAGAACCTTCATGGGGGCAGCCTACGTGGCTGCTCGCGACCGGCCGGGCCGCTAGGGTCGTGGCCCATGAAGGGCATCATCCTCGCCGGCGGCTCAGGCACCCGGCTGCACCCCATCACCCGCGGCATCTCCAAGCAGCTCATGCCGGTCTACGACAAGCCGATGATCTACTACCCGCTCTCGACCCTGATGATGGCCGGCATCCGCGAGGTGCTGATCATCACCACACCCCAGGACATCGAGGCCTTCCGCCGGCTCCTGGGCGACGGGTCGCAGTGGGGCATCGAGCTCTCCTATGCCGAGCAACCGAGCCCCGACGGGTTGGCGCAGGCCTTCATCATCGGAGCCGACTTCATCGGCGCCGACCCGGTGGCCCTGGTCCTGGGGGACAACATCTTCCACGGCACGGGCCTGGGGACCGCCCTGCGCTCCCTGACCTCGGTCAGCGGAGGGCACATCTTCGCCTACCACGTGAGCGACGCCACGGCATACGGGGTCGTCGAGTTCGCAGCAGACGGCACCGTGCTCTCTATCGAGGAGAAGCCGGCGGCTCCCCGGTCGGACTACGCCGTGCCCGGGCTGTACTTCTACGACAACGACGTGGTGGAGATCGCCCGCGAGCTGCGACCCAGCCCCCGCGGCGAGCTCGAGATCACTGCGGTGAACGATGCCTACCTCAAGCGCGGTGACCTCAGCGTCACGGTGCTTCCCCGCGGCACGGCGTGGCTGGACACCGGCACGTTCGAGGGCCTGATGGACGCGAGCCAGTTCGTCCACGTGGTCGAGGCCCGTCAGGGCCACAAGATCGGCTGTGTCGAGGAGATCGCTTGGCGCGCAGGCTGGATCGACGACGACACCTTCCGCCGCCTGGCTGATGACCTGGTGAAGTCCGGCTACGGCACCTACCTGCTCCGGTGCCTCGAGCGCGGAGCCGGCGCCTGATGGAGATCACACCACTCACGATCGCCGGGGCCTTCGTCGTCACGCCGCGCCAGTTCCCGGACGACCGCGGGGTGTTCCTGGAGTCCTTCCGCGGCGACCGCCTCGCCGAGCACCTGGGGCACCGCCCCGACATCGTGCAGACCAACGTCTCGGTCTCGGCGCGCGGCACCGTGCGAGGCATCCACTTCGCCGACGTGCCCCCCGGGCAGGGGAAGTTCGTCACGGCCCTGACGGGGTCCCTGCTCGACTACGTCGTGGACCTACGGACGGGATCTGCCACCTTCGGGCGGTGGGAGGCCGTCACCCTCGACACGGTCGACCGGCGTGCGGTCTACCTGTCCGAGGGGCTCGGCCACGCCTTCTGCGCCCTGGAGGACGGCACGACCGCGATGTATCTCTGCACCGCGACCTACACCCCTGACGGGGAGCACGGGATCCACCCCCTGGACCCCACGATCGGCCTCGTGCTCCCCGACGGTGTGGAACCACTCCTGTCACCCAAGGATGCCGCGGCGCCGATGCTGCCCCAAGCCCTGGCCAGCGGCCTGCTGCCCACCCTGTCCGAGTGCAGCGCGTGGTCTGAGCACCTCGCTCAACGGGTGAGCTGACGCTCCCACAGGGCGATCGGGCGGAGACGATGACGGGATGAGCGACGACACCCCCGAGGAGCCCGCGCACCGGGCGGATCGCCACGCTGTCATCCGGGTCCAGGGGGCGCGGGTGAACAACCTCCGGGACGTCAGCGTCGACCTCCCCAAGCGCCGCCTGACAGCCTTCACCGGTGTGTCGGGGTCGGGCAAGAGCTCGCTGGTGTTCGCCACGATCGCGGCCGAGTCCCAGCGCATGATCAACGAGACCTACAGCGCATTCGTGCAGGGGTTCATGCCGACCCTCGCGCGCCCCGAGGTCGACCACCTCGAAGGACTGACGACGGCGATCATCGTCGGCCAGGAACGGATGGGGGCGAACCCACGCTCAACGGTGGGCACCGCCACCGACGCCAACGCCATGCTGCGCATCCTGTTCAGCCGGTTGGCGGAGCCGCACCTCGGCCCACCGACGGCCTACTCCTTCAACGTTCCGACCCGCACTGCCAGCGGGGTCATGTCGACCGACAAGGCCGGTCGCGTCGAGAAGGCTGTCGTGCGCGACGCCGTCTACCTCGGCGGCATGTGCCCGCGGTGCGAGGGGATGGGCCAGGTGACCGACATCGACCGCGCCGCGCTCTACGACGACTCCCGCTCCCTTCGCGAGGGTGCGCTGACGGTGCCGGGCTACTCGATGGACGGGTGGTACGGCCGACTGTTCGAGGGCATGGGCCTGCCCATGGACGCGCCGATCTCGGCATTCACCACGAAGCAGCTCGACACGATGCTCTACGCGCCGCCGACCAAGATCAAGGTCGACGGGATCAACCTCACCTTCGAGGGGATCATCCCCAAGATCCAGAAGTCGATGCTGGTCAAGGACCCGGAGGCGATGCAGCCCCACGTGCGCCGCTTCGTCGAGCGGGCCGTGACCTTCCAGACGTGCCCCGAGTGCGCCGGCACCCGTCTCACCTCCCAGGTCCGGTCCTCCACGATCCGGGGCAGGAGCATCGCCGACCTGTGCACCCTGCAGATCAGCGACCTCGCGCAGTGGGTGCGCGAGGTCGACGAGCCCGCGGTCGCGCCACTGCTCCAGGGCCTGCAGCACCTCCTCGACGCGTTCACCGAGATCGGCCTGGGCTACCTCTCCCTCGACCGGCCGGCAGGGACGCTCTCCGGTGGTGAGTCCCAGCGGACCAAGATGATCCGCCACCTCGGCTCCTCGCTCACCGACGTGACCTACGTCTTCGACGAGCCCACGATCGGCCTGCACCCACACGACATCGAGCGGATGAACCAGCTCCTCCTGCAGCTGCGCGACAAGGGCAACACCGTGCTCGTCGTCGAGCACAAGCCCGAGACGATCATGATCGCCGACCACGTCGTCGACCTCGGTCCCGGAGCCGGCACGGGAGGTGGCACGGTCTGCTTCGAGGGCACCGTCGACGGGCTGCGAGCCAGCGACACCCTCACGGGCCACCACCTCGATGACCGGGTGCGGGTGAAGGAGAGCGTGCGCACGGCATCCGGGGCCCTGGAGGTGCGCCAGGCGTGCACCCACAACCTCAAGGGGGTCGACGTCGACCTTCCTCTCGGGGTGCTGTGCGTCGTCACGGGGGTGGCCGGGTCGGGCAAGTCCTCACTGATCCACGGCTCCGTCGCCGATCGCGAGGGTGTCGTCGTCGTCGACCAGGGCGCCATCAGGGGCTCGCGGCGCAGCAACCCTGCCACCTACAGCGGGCTCCTCGAGCCGATCCGCAAGGCATTCGCCAAGGCCAACGGTGTCAAGCCCGCACTGTTCAGCTCCAACTCCGAGGGCGCCTGTCCCACGTGCAACGGGGCCGGCGTGATCTTCACCGACCTCGGCATCATGGCCACCGTGGAGTCGCCCTGCGAGGAGTGCGAGGGCCGCCGGTTCCAGGCCGCCGTGCTCGAGCACACCTTCGGCGGCAAGAACATCGCCGAGGTCCTCGCGATGTCGGTCCTGCAGGCCGAGGAGTTCTTCGGCGCAGGGCCGGCGCGCACGCCGGCGGCACACCAGGTGCTGCATCGCCTCGCCGACGTCGGACTCGGCTACGTCAGCCTCGGGCAACCGCTCACGACGCTGTCCGGCGGCGAGCGCCAGAGGTTGAAGCTTGCGGCCCAGATGGCTGCACCCGGCGACGTCTACGTGCTCGACGAGCCGACGAGCGGGCTACACCTCGCTGACGTGGAGAACCTGCTCGGGCTCCTGGATCGGCTCGTGGACTCCGGCACCTCCGTCATCGTCATCGAGCACCACCAGGCGGTCATGGCCCACGCCGACTGGATCATCGACCTGGGCCCCGGGGCCGGCCACGACGGCGGGCGGGTCGTGTTCGAGGGGACCCCGGCGTCCCTGGTCGCCGACCGCTCCACGCTCACCGGCCAGCACCTGGCCGCCTACGTGGGGGTCTGACGGAGGCCCGATCGCGGTGCTTCGAGTGAACAGGACACGCCGCGTCGGAGCACCCCGAGACGGCGTGTCCTGTTCACTCGACGGGGTGTGCTCGACCGCGGCCCGGTGCGAGGGAGCGCACGGCCCCGGCCACCGCATCGGCGACACCCTCCTGGAACACCGATGGCACGATGTGATCGGGCGTCGGGTCCTCGACCAGGTCCGCGATCGCGCGCGCCGCCGCCAGCTTCATCGCCTCGGTGATCCGGGTCGCACCCGCGTCGAGTGCACCCCGGAAGATCCCCGGGAACGCCAGCACGTTGTTGATCTGGTTGGGGAAGTCCGAGCGACCTGTGGCGACGATGGCTGCGTGCCGATGAGCCACGTCGGGGTGGACCTCCGGCGTGGGGTTGGCCAGCGCGAAGACGATCGAACGGGGTGCCATCAGCGCGATCTCCGCCTCGGGCACGGTGCCGCCGGAGACCCCGATGTAGACATCCGCGCCGGTGAGGGCCACCGCCATCCGGCCCTCGAGGCCACGCGGGTTGGTGGATGCCACGAGCCGGGCCTTGTGGCCCGTCAGGTCCGGGCGCGACGGGGAGATGATCCCCCGGGAGTCGCAGACGACCACGTCACGCACGCCGGCCCGTTGGAGCAGGCGGGTCACCGCGACGCCAGCAGCACCCGCCCCAGCGACGACGACCCGCTGCTCGGCCAGCTCCCGGTCCAGCACCTTCATCGCGTTGAGCAACCCTGCGAGGACGACGATCGCCGTGCCGTGCTGGTCGTCGTGGAACACCGGGATGTCGAGGCGTTCACCCAACTGCTCCTCGATGTCGAAGCACCGCGGCGCCGAGATGTCCTCCAGGTTGATGCCACCGAAGGACGGTGCGATCCGGACGATGGCCTCGACGAGCTCCTCCACGGTGCCGGTCTCCATGACCACGGGCACCGCGTCGATGCCGGCGAAGTGCTTGAAGAGCACGGCCTTGCCCTCCATGACCGGCATGGCGCCGAGCGGCCCGATGTCACCGAGCCCCAGGACGGCCGTGCCGTCGCTGATGACGGCAACGGTGTTCCCGCGGGCGGTGTAGACGCGGGACAGACCCGGGTCCTCGGCGATGGCGAGCGAGACCTCCGCGACCCCTGGTGTGTAGAGCAGTGAGAGGTCGTCCGGACCGCGCAGCGGCTTGGTCGCGCACACGCCCAGCTTGCCGCCCTCGTGAGCGCGAAAGACCGGGCTCTCGGGGTCGAAGGACGGGACGAGAGGGGAGGCGGACACCAGTGACTCCTTGGACTGCGGCGGCTCGGCGGCGCACGACACCGCCGGAGGAACTTCACGTCCGAGGATGGTTGCGTCCCGGACGGTCACGCTGCGGGGGTGGCCGCGGAGGATCTTCATCATGACACAGCGCGATAGTTACCCGAGTGTGACTCATGTCGCGCGTACCGGTGGCAGGATCGACCCATTACGGCCGGTTGCCTCGCGACCGGCACCCGATGCGAAAGGACCCCGCATGATCATCCGTCACCGCGCGCTGGCACTCACCCTCGCGGCCACCACGGCTCTCGCCCTCACCGCCTGTGGCTCGGACTCGCTCTCGGAGACCAGCAGCAGCGACACCCCGGCACCGTCGGCGGCGGCCTCCGCTGCTGACCCGGCGCTCGTCGCCAAGCTCCCCGAGAAGGTCAAGAGTGCTGGCGAGATCGTCATCGGCACCGACGCGACCTACCAGCCCAACGAGTACCTCGACGCCGACGGCAAGACCGTGATCGGCATGGACGTCGAGCTCTTCGACGCGGTGATGGCCCGTTTCGGGGTGAAGACCAAGTGGGTGCCCTCGGCGTTCGACGCGATCATCCTCGGCGTCAACAGCGGCAAGTACGACGTCGGGGTCTCCAGCTTCACCATCAACAACGACCGGCTCAAGGAAGCCACCATGGTCAGCTACTTCACTGCGGGCACCCAGTGGGTCACGCAGGCCGGCAACCCCAAGAAGGTCAACCCCGACGACGCGTGCGGGCTGAACATCGGGGTCCAGAAGGGCACCGTGCAGGCCGACGTCGACCTGCCGGCGCGCAACAAGGCCTGCGCGGATGCCGGGAAGCCGCCGATCAACGCCCTGGTCGACGGCGACCAGGCCAAGGTCACCTCAGCCGTGCAGTCGGGCAAGTCCGACGCCATGCTCGTCGACCTCCCCCCGGCCATCGCCGCGGTCGAGGCCACCGGCGGCCAGCTCGAGCTCCTCGGCGGCCAGTACGACTCCGCGCCGTACGGCTACGTCCTGCCCAAGGCGGAGACCGACTTCGGAGCAGCGATCGTCGAGGCCCTCAAGCAGGTGCAGGCCTCCGGTGAGTACACCAAGATCCTCACCAAGTGGAAGACCGACGGTGGCGCCATCACGACGTTCGAAGTGAACCCCACGGTCTCCTGACCATGACCTCGCAGACATCGGAGCGGCCGGGCCTCATCGAGGCCCGGCCGGTCCGGCACCCCGGACGCTGGGTCGCCGTCGCCGCCATCGTCGTGTTCGCGGCAATGATCATCAGCTCGTTCGTCACGAACGAGAAGTGGAACTTCCCGTTCGCCTTCCAGATCATGCAGCAGTCCCCCGTCCTCGAGGGGCTCTGGAAGGGCACGATCTTCGGCACGGTGGGCGCGATGATCCTGGGCATCTCCCTCGGCATCCTGATGGCCGTCATGCGCCTGTCGGACAACCCGGTGCTGCGGGGTGTGGCCTTCGTCTACACCTGGTTCTTCCGCGCGATCCCGCGCTACGTGCTCCTGGTCCTGCTCGGGGTGGGCCTGGGCTTCCTCTACCCGGTCTTCGACATCGGCGTGCCGTTCGGTCAGCAGATCGCCGGAGCCCTGGGCATCGAGACCGACCTGACCCTCTTCACGATCAACTACAACAACATCTCCAGCACCATCTGGGTCGGCATCCTGGGACTCGGCCTCTCCGAGGCCGCCTACATGGCCGAGATC
>JBDTDY010000339.1:0-2896 GCA_039922835.1 Ornithinibacter sp. | reverse complement strand
TGGTCAACCGCTTCGGCGGGGTGTCGGTCATCCCGGCGAGCGAACGCGGCCACGTCGACTACGTGCGGCGCGTCGTGTCCACCGGCATCGACGTCAACCACGTCAACCGGCTGGGGTGGACGGCCCTTCTGGAGGCGGTGATCCTCGGCGACGGGGGAGCGCGCCACCAGGAGATCGTCTCGGTGCTGCTGGAGGCGGGCGCGGACCCGTCGATCGGTGACGCCGACGGTGTGACTGCCCTCGAGCACGCAGATCGTCTCGGCCACGAGGAGATCGCGAAGGTCCTTCGCTCCGCGATCTGAGCACCACCGGTCGGCAGGGACGGGTCGGACCAGACGCTGGCCCGTGCGGATGTTTCGCGCAGGTGGAGTTGTCCGCGCAGGGTCTCACCCGTGGACAGCGAGCATGACCCTAGGTAGAGTAAGAGCATGGGCTCAGGGGAGTTGCGGATGACGGCACCGACGCGATCGGTGCTCGAGGTGTTCCTCCACGACCCGGACGCTCCCCGTTACGGCTTGGAGATCGGCGCGCTGGCCGTTCTCCCCAGTGGCACCGTGCACCCGATCCTCGCTCGACTGGAGGGATTGGGGTGGCTCTCCAGCGGGTGGGAGGACGCAGATCCCACCGTGGTCGGCCGGCCACGCCGTCGTTTCTACCAGTTCACTGCTGCAGGCGTCGCGCGCGCCGAGGCCGCGATCGAGGCTGCCGACGCGCGGCGCTCGAGACTGAGGGCCAGGCGCGTCGTTCACCAGGTGCCACAGGTCAGACCGGCCCAGCCATGACACTGATCGCGAGGTGGCTCCTGGCCGTGGCGGTGCACCTGCTCCCACGCCAGAGCCGCCGCCGCTATGAAGACGAGTTCGATGCCGAGCTCCTCTCGCTCCCGCGCCCGGCACGCCCCGGCTACGCCCTCTCAGTCCTGGGCGCCGCCCCCCGGCTGCGCTGGTCACTGCTCGCCACGCTCAGTGGCGGGCACGCATCGCTTCGGTGCTGGCTCGGGTGGCACCACGACCGCATCGTGCACCCCAACCCCGACGAGCACCTCATCATCGCGCTTGAGTGCGTGCGCTGCGGGCGGGTCCGCGACCCACGCCAGTACCTACCTCGCCAACACCGACTCGACGACGTCGCCTGGGGCGGGGCCTTCCTCGCCGGCGGACGCTGACACCGCGACTGCCAGGTTGGCTACGGTGTCGAATGATGCTGTCGTCCCGTTGTTTTCGTGTTCAGCGGGGGCTGTCGGTGGGCGAAGGTACGGTCTTCTCATGGATGGGGAAACGGTGGGGGTGGAGGGCACGCGGGGGGATGCCGTGCGTGGTTCGTCCGTGCCGTGTTCACCGATGACCGAGTCGGGGGAGTCGGGCTCTGTGCTGTCTCGGGTGCGGGAGTTCCGCTGTTGGGTGGGCCGGGTGGATGTGGCCGGCCTCTCCGACAGGGAGCGGGTGGAGCTGCTCTCGGAACTGGAGTCGGTGAAGGGCGCGGCGAGTGCAGGTCAGGCTCGGGTCACCGACGACCTGCGCGTCTCCACGCACCGGATCGCGCCACGAGACGCCGCACGGTCGGTGGGTTCGCAGGTCGCGTTGGCGCGGCGCGAGTCCCCGTCCTCGGGGGATCGGTTCGTGGGGTTGGCGCGCGCGTTGGTCCATGAGATGCCGCTCACCATGGAGGCGCTTGCCGGTGGGGTGATCGGGGAGCGACTCGCCGTGGCGGTGGTGCGCGAGAGTGCGTGCCTGACCCGGGAGCACCGCGGTGAGCTGGACCGCCGCGTGGGGCCGGTGCTCTCCCGGTTGGGGGTGAAGACCGCGGGGGACGCGGCTCGCCGGGTGGCGGCGGAGTTGGATGCGGCGTCGGTGGTGGCGCGGATGGAGGCGGCGGTGGCGTCGCGGAGGGTGTCGGTGCGTCCGGCCCCGGACGGCATGGCCTATCTGAGCGTGTTGGGGCCATTGAAGGAGGTCGTGGGAGCGCATGCCGCGGTGCAGGCGCGGTCTCGGGCCGTTGTGGGCGGTCAGTGCCCGGAAGAGTCTTCGGAGGGTCGGGGCGTGGGGGCGGTTGCGGCCGACACGGCGTTGAGGTTGTTGTCGGGCCGGGCCGTGGGCCAGGTTCAGCCGCTGGAGGTGCAACTGGTGATGACCGATCGGGCGCTGCTCGGCACGGGTGACCCGGCGCGGTCGGTGTTCGAGCCGGGTCGGGTGCCCGGGCACGGACCGGTCCCTGCGCAGGTGGCCAGGGCGTGGGTGCGATCGGGGTGCAGTGCACAGCCCGGAGCGGCGACCGCCGGCGCGCTGTGGGTGCGGCGGCTCTACACCTCCCCGGACGGTCGTGACCTCGTGGCGATGGACTCGCGCCGGAGGCTGTTCTCCGGGTTGCTGCGCCGGATGTTGGTGCTGCGTGACGACGTGTGTGTCACGCCGTGGTGCGAGGCGCCGGTGGTGCATGCCGATCACGCCCACCCGGCCAAGGATGGTGGTGGGACCGGCTTCGCGAACGGCTCGGGGCAGTGCGCCCGGTGCAACCTGGCAAAAGAGGCCGCCGGCTGGTCGGTGCGGGTCGTGCACCCGGGCCTGGATCCGGGCGTAGGCGAGAGCGACCGCTGGCATCCCAGGGAGGTCGAGGTAGTCACTCCGACAGGTCACGCATACCGGGCCATCGCGCCACCGCTGACCGGGTGGGGGGCCGAGCACCCAGCGAGCGCCTCGATGCCCCAGCCTTCCATCGGGCAGCGGTACGACCCGCCGGCCCTCTCCGTGTCGACCTCGCCAGAGCGGCCTTCCCAGAGGGCGCCCGATCGGGCTCGAGCCGCGCCACCGGGCGAGCCACCCGCGTCAGCGCTCGAACGGCACCTCGTGAGCCTGCTCCACGCGGCGTGAGGTTCGGATGGTGAGCCAGGTGCCCGGCA
>JBDTDY010000338.1:0-22920 GCA_039922835.1 Ornithinibacter sp. | reverse complement strand
GACCACGGAGAACGGCTTGCGCCGGACGGCCTCCGTAAGCTGCCCGCCCTCTTCGTACCCGACGTACCCGGGAGGTGAGCCGACCAGGCGGCTCACCGTGTGCTTCTCCATGTACTCGGACATGTCGAGCTGGATGAGGGCGTCCTCGTCGTCGAACAGGAACTCGGCGAGCGTCTTGGCCAGCTCGGTCTTGCCCACTCCCGTGGGGCCGGCGAAGATGAACGACCCACCGGGGCGGCGGGGGTCCTTCAGCCCGGCGCGGGTGCGGCGGATGGCCTGGGACAGCGCCTTGATGGCGTCGTCCATGCCCACGACCCGCTTGTGCAGCTCGTCCTCCATGTTGAGCAGGCGGCTGGACTCCTCCTCGGTGAGCTTGAAGACCGGGATGCCGGTGGAGGCGGCGAGCACCTCGGCGATGAGCTCCTCGTCGACCTCGGCGATGACGTCCATGTCGCCGGACTTCCACTCGGTCTCGCGGCGGGCCTTGTCGGCGCGCAGGTTCTTCTCGTCGTCGCGCAGGCGCGCAGCCTTCTCGAAGTCCTGGCCGTCGATGGCCGACTCCTTCTCGCGCACGACGTTCGCGATCCGGTCATCGAACTCACGCAGGTCTGGTGGCGCGGTCATCCGGCGGATGCGCAACCGAGCACCAGCCTCGTCGATGAGGTCGATGGCCTTGTCCGGGAGGAACCGGTCGTTGATGTAGCGATCGGCCATGTTGGCGGCAGCCACGAGCGCGCCGTCGGTGATCGAGACCCGGTGGTGGGCCTCGTAACGGTCGCGCAGGCCCTTGAGGATCTCGATGGCGTGGGCCAGCGTCGGCTCGGCCACCTGGATGGGCTGGAAGCGTCGCTCGAGCGCGGCATCCTTCTCGATGTGCTTGCGGTACTCATCCAGGGTGGTCGCCCCGATGACCTGCAGCTCACCACGGGCCAGCATCGGCTTGAGGATGGAGGCCGCGTCGATCGCGCCCTCGGCCGCGCCGGCTCCGACCAGGGTGTGCAGCTCATCGATGAACAAGACGATGTCTCCGCGCGTGCGGATCTCCTTGAGCACCTTCTTCAGCCGCTCCTCGAAGTCACCGCGGTAGCGACTCCCGGCCACGAGCGCGCCGAGGTCGAGGGTGTAGAGCTGCTTGTCCTTGAGGGTCTCGGGCACCTCACCGCGCACGATGTCCTGGGCCAGGCCCTCGACGACGGCGGTCTTGCCCACTCCCGGCTCACCGATGAGCACCGGGTTGTTCTTGGTGCGCCGCGAGAGGATCTGCATCACCCGCTCGATCTCCTTCTCGCGACCGATCACCGGGTCGAGCTTGCCCTCGCGGGCGGCTTGGGTGAGGTTGCGACCGAACTGGTCGAGCACGAGTGACCCGGCGGGAGTGCCCTCGGCGGGCCCGCCCTGGGTGGAGGAGCCGGAGCTCGCACCCTCCTTGCCACCCTGGTAGCCCGAGATCAGCTGGATCACCTGCTGGCGCACCCGGGAGAGGTCGGCGCCGAGCTTGACCAGCACCTGGGCGGCAACGCCCTCGCCCTCACGGATCAGGCCGAGGAGGATGTGCTCGGTGCCGATGTAGTTGTGGCCGAGCTGCAGTGCCTCGCGAAGGCTCAGCTCCAGGACCTTCTTGGCGCGGGGCGTGAAGGGGATGTGACCGGTGGGGGCCTGCTGGCCCTGACCGATGATCTCCTGCACCTGCTCGCGCACGGCCTCGAGGGAGATGCCCAGGCTCTCCAGAGCCTTGCTCGCGACGCCTTCGCCCTCGTGGATGAGACCGAGCAGGATGTGCTCGGTGCCGATGTAGTTGTGGTTGAGACCGCGCGCCTCTTCCTGGGCGAGCACGACCACCCGGCGGGCGCGGTCGGTGAACCGTTCGAACATGGTGCTTCTCCTGACGTCGAGTCCCCTCGATGCTAGCCGCGCAGCCTGTGACAGGCAGTGCGATGTCGCTGACCGGTCGCCACGGAGGCGACTTCTTCGGGGGGTCCAACGTCCGGGGCGCCTGCCCGTGTTCCTGTCGAACCCACCACACGCTGATGTTCGCTCACGGCAGAAGCCCCGGCATCCCGGTCCCGGTGGAGGATCCAGCGCGTCGGCGCCGACGGGATGATCGACCGGATGCCGTGAACCAACCGGTCGGATGGTTTCAGTGGCGGCGCTGGCAGCGGCCGCACCAGAAGAGGTTCCGGCCGGCCACGACGCGGGTCTGGATGCGCGACCCGCAGGTGGGACACGGCATCCCGGACTGCTTGTAGACCAGCGAGGAGCGCTCCGGGGGCCGGGGGACCTCGCCGCGGCCCAGGGCCGCCTCCACCGCCTCCACCTGCTCGGGCACGGTGATGATCCGGCCGGTGGCCACCCCCAGCGGGAGAAGGCGCACCAGGTCCTCCCAGACCACCCGCCAGGACGCGCGGCGGAAGGAGCGCCCGGGAGTGAAGGGCGAGAGCCGGTGCCGGAAGAGCACCTCGGAGCGATAGATGTTGCCGACCCCCGCGACCATCGACTGGTCCATGAGCAGCTCACCGATGGGGCGCGTCGAGCGCGAGATGCGCCGCCAGGCAGTGTCCGGGTCCGAGTCGGGGCGCAGCGGGTCGGGGCCCAGGCCGGCGAGCACCGAGTCGACGCGCTCCGGAGTGGCGACCTCGCACAGGGTGGGCCCGCGCAGGTCGGCGACGTGGGCGTCGGTGCGCAACCGCAGTCGAACCTGGCCCACCACCGGAACCTCGCCGGTCCACTGGCCGGCGTCGATGGTGAAGGTTCCGATCAGGCCGAGGTGCACGTGCAGCCACCGGTCGGCCTCGAACTCCATGAACAGGTGCTTGCCCCGCGAGGTGGCGTGCAGCACCTCCAGGCCGTCGAGCTGGGCCGCGCCCGCGGTGAACTTGCCCTGCGGGCTGCTCACCTCCGGGGAGGTGCCGACGAACGCGGCGTGCAGGTCGCGGGCGAGCGCGTAGAGCGTGTGTCCCTCGGGCATGCCGAGAGCGTATGCCGCGCTCGAGCCGCTCGCCTCCGCCTCACCTTTTGTCGAGAGTAGACAACGCGCCGCGCCGCGAGGGGCCCAGCGGCGTGTTGTCTCCTCTCGACCGAGGGACCGGGCTCAACTGGCCTTCTTCGCGGCCTTCTTCTCCGTCTTGTCAGCAGCCTTCTTGGCGGGCTTCTGCGTCGCGCTCTTCTTCGTGCCACCGCTCTTCGAGGGGGCCGGCGCCGGTGCTTCCCCTCGGGAGGCCTTGGCCCTCTCGACGGAGCGGGCCAGCGCGGCGAGCAGGTCGACCACTTCGCCGGACTCCTCGGGCTCGGCTGCGGCCACCCGCACCTCCCCGCCCTCGACCTTGGCCCGGACGAGCTCCTTGACGGCGATGGCGTAGTCGTCCTCGTACTCATCGGGCTCGTAGTCGCCGGCGAGCTGGTCGATGAGCATCTTCGCCATGTCCATCTCCTGCTTGGTGGCGTGCTGCTCCTCCTCGACGTGGGCGAAGTCGGCGGCGCGGATCTCGTCGGGCCAGAGCATCGTCTGCATGACGATCACGCCGTCGCGCACCCGCAGCACGGCCATCGTCATCCGGGTGCGGATGGAGACCGTGACGATCGCCACCCGCTTCTCCTTCTCCAACGCATCGCGGAGCAGCACGTAGGGCTTGGTCGCTGCCTTGTCCGGCTCCAGGAAGTAGGACTTGTCCAGCCACATGGGGTCGATCTGGTCCTCGGGGACGAACTTCGTCACCCCGATCTCCTTGGACGTCTTGCTCGGCAGGTCGGCAAAGTCCTCGTCGGTGAGCACGACCATGTCGCCGTCCTCGGTCTCGTAGCCCTTGGCGATGTCGTCGTAGGAGACCTCCTCGCCGTCGATCTGGCACACCCTCCGGTAGCGGATCCGCCCCCCGTCCTCGCGGTGCACCTGGCGGAACTGAACGTCGTGGTTCTCCGTCGCGGAGTAGAGCCGCACCGGCACGTTGACCAGTCCGAAGGAGACCGCTCCCTTCCAGATCGCCCGCATGACTTCACCCTTTCCGTATGCCGTTCGCGTCCGCGCGCCCGGCCGCCGGCTCCCAGCGTAGGCGCGTTGGGTGGGCCACGGAGCGGGTCGCGACCAGCTCCCTCGTGAGGGCCTGGTGCTCAGCCGGTCCAGCCGCCTGCGCCGGTCCGGGCAGCGACCGCGTCGACCAGGCCGTCGATCGGGTCCGGAAGTGCAGCCGGGTCCAGCCTCGCCGCCAGCCGGCCCGCGAGGCGCAGCTTGCGCCCCGACCCCGAGCCGGCGAACCGGTGCAGCTGGTCGGTGACCGGGCGCCCGCGCCACTGGGGCATCTGCGCGAAGGTGGTGAACCCGCTCAGCTCGGCCATCCCGGCCAGCTCATCGCGCACCACGTCGGCACCGAGTGCCCTGATCAGCACGTCCTCGAGGTCGCGGTCGCAGACGAAGACCCCGTGCCACGCGAGCTGCTCGGCCGACTCGGCGTGGATGCCGTGGCGGCGCAGCGCCCCGGTCGCGAAGCGCACCTCTGCGGCGTCGACGAGCGCGAACACGCCAGGCCCCGGTCCGCCCAGCCCCTCGAGGTGGCGGGCCAGGTTGGTGACCCCGCCCATCGACACCACCTCGGCTGACACCAGCCGCCGCTCGAGGAGTGTGCGCACCACCACGGCGTCGCTCTCGCCCTCAACCAGGACCACCGCGCCCGCACCCGGCTCCTCCGGACCGTCTCGGCTCATGACGGCGACGCTAGCCCGCGCGACGGGCAGGATGTGCGCATGCGCCCGATGCTCGCCACCGTCGCGGAGTCGGTCCCGACCGGCGACGCCTGGGTCCACGAGGTCAAGTGGGACGGGATGCGCGTGCTCGTCGACGTGCGCGACGGCGTCGTGACCCTGTGGTCGCGCACCGAGCGCGACGTCACCGCAGCCTTCCCCGAGCTCGGGGCCCTCGGTGAGCACTACGACGACATGCTCCTCGATGCCGAGGTCGTCGCGATGGACGAGGGGCGCCCGAGCTTCCACGCCCTCACCGAGCGGATCCACGTCACCAAACCAGCGCAGGCGAAGCGACTGGCCGCGACCCGCCCGGTCACCCTGATGGTCTTCGACCTGCTCCGCCTCTTCGGGTCCGACCTCACCAGCCAGTCGTGGTCGGCGCGGCGAGGGCTGCTCGAACGCCTCGACCTCACCGGCCGGCACTGCCAGGTGCCCGAGGTCCACGACGACGGCATCGGCCTGCTGGCGGCGACCGCCGAGCAGGGCCTCGAGGGCATCGTCAGCAAGCGCCGTGCCGCTCCCTATGCCGTCGGGAAGCGGTCCCCGGACTGGCGCAAGACCGCGCACCGCAGCACCCACTCGGTCGTCGTCGGGGGATGGCGCCGCGAGGTCGGGTCGAGCGACCGGCTGGGCGCCGTGCTCGTGGGCCTTCCTGACGGGGAGGGAGGTTGGCGGTATGCCGGTCGCGTCGGCTCCGGCCTGGCCGGTTCAGCCGGCGTCGGGCTGGCCGGCCGGCTGCGCCCGCTCGAGCGCGCCACCTCGCCGTTCTCCGACGACGTGCCCTCGATCGACGCCGACGGCACGACCTGGCTCGAGCCCGTCGTCGTCATCGAGGTGCGGGCCCTGGAGCTCACCGGGCAGCACCGGTTGCGGCAACCGGCATACCTCGGGGTGCGCACCGACCTCACCGCTGCCGACCTGACCGAGGTCACCGATGCCTGAGCACGTACCGGAGGTGACCCGGGTCGAGGTTGCCGGGCGGCGGCTGCGGCTCACCAGCCTGGAGAAGGTGATGTATCCGGCGACGGAGACCACCAAGGGCGAGGTGCTCAGCTACTACGCGCAGGTGGCGCCGCTGCTCCTGCCCCACCTCGCCGGGCGGCCCGTCACCCGGGTGCGCTGGCCGCACGGGGTCGAGGACCAGATGTTCTTCGAGAAGAACCTGCCGTCCGGCGCACCCAGCTGGCTCCCACGCGTGCCCGTCGATGACGTGAACTACCCCCTGGTGGCCGACCTCGCCGACCTGACCTACCTCGTGAACCTCAACTCCCTGGAGCTGCACGTGCCGCAGTGGACCATCGACGACGAGGGTGAGCCCACCCACCCCGACCGCCTCGTCATCGACCTCGACCCCGGCAAGCCGGCGGGGCTTCACGAGTGCGCGAAGGTCGCGCTGCTCGTGCGCGAACGCCTGTCCGCGCTCGGCCTGGACCTGTTCCCGGTCACCTCGGGCAGCAAGGGCATGCAGCTGTATGCCGGGCTGGGCGGGGACCTGACCTCGGACCAAGTGCGCGACCTGGCCCAGCAGCTCGCGCAGGAGATGACCAAGAGGCACCCCGACCTCGTGCTCTGGAAGATGACCAAGTCCCTGCGCCCGGGCAAGGTCTTCCTGGACTGGAGCCAGAACGTCGCGGCGAAGACGACGATCAGCCCCTACTCGCTGCGAGGTCGGGAGCTGCCCAACGTCGCGGCACCGCGCACCTGGGAAGAGGTGGAGCGCGGTGCGGCGCAGCCGGACTCACTGCGCCAGCTGATGTTCGACGAGGTGCTCGAGCGCGTCGAGCGAGACGGGGACCTGCTCGCGGACCTGCCCTGACGGACTGCCGCGACGGTCAGCCGCGATGCTCTGCCGCGATGGTCTGCCCCGATGGTCTGGCGTGCAC
Source organism: Ornithinibacter sp. (assembly GCA_039922835.1). GTDB lineage: Bacteria > Actinomycetota > Actinomycetes > Actinomycetales > Dermatophilaceae > Fodinibacter. The sequence goes on along the minus strand of JBDTDY010000338.1, from coordinate 16,303 downwards.
TGACCGGATGCCGTCACGGTGCGCGCGGGGGTGGCAGCGCCGAGGAGGCGTTGGGAGCCGTGCGCAACCGCGGGCAGCCGGCGCACTCGACGCAGCCCGGCAGTGCGTAGATCAGGCAACAGGACTCCCGCGCCAGGGCGCCCGGCTGGATGAGGCCGGCCGCACCGAGTGCCTCGCGCTCGGCCGCGCCCCACATGTCCGCGACCATCCCGCTGCGCGTGTGCGGTCCGAGCCGCACGATGGCCGGATATGCCGCGGCGATCGACTCCGCGACCTCGCGGTAGTCGGCGTGCGCCCGAGCCATCCGGTGCGTGAGGTCGCCGGCATCGGGCACCACGGTGGTGAGGCGCACCAGATCGGGCACCAGCGACGGGCCCAGGGAGTAGGTCAGACCCCCGAGGTCTGCTCGGTGCGGACCCGCAGAGGCTGCGTGCGCGGCGGTGTGGGCGGGCACCTGGAGCACCCACTGGAGGACCATCGCCGCGGCGACGTGTGGCGCGTCGACGGCATACCAGCGCTCCTGCAGCGACCGGAAACCCTCCTGCCAGGCGGCGGCTCCCGCGACCCCGCGGCGGGGGAGCGGCGGCCCGCTCGCCGTGAAGGCGAGCCAGGCGTGGCGCCGGGACATGCGCGAAGCGGCGCCCTCGAGGTCGAGGGGCGCCGCTTCGGGCGGTGTCTGTGCTGGGTCGATCAGTGGGCCTTGTCGTAGGCGGACTGCACCTGCGCAGAGATGCGGCCGCGGTCACTCACCTGGTGACCGTTGGCGCGGGCCCACTCGCGGACCGCGCCGAGGTCGCTCTTGGGGCCGGCTGACTTCGCGGCGCCGCGAGCCGTGCTCCGGCGGCCGCCGGTGCGCTCCGCGTGACCGATCCAGACCGCGAGGTCCTCGCGCAGCTTGCCGGCATTCTCGGAGGTGAGGTCGATCTCGTAGCTGACGCCGTCGAGCGAGAACGACACGGTTTCGTCGGCAGGGGAATTCTTGTCGAGGTCATCGACGAGCAGGACGTGGACCTTCTTTGCCATGGTTTTCCTTCAGGGTGATCAGGGATGGTGCGATCGACACATCACATGTCTCATCTGAACGGTAACAGCGGATTTCCCCAGCGCATAAAGAATGAGCAAAGAACATGCCTTCCGGAAATGCCTAGGGCAGCTCGGGGTGCTCGTTCTTCTTCTCCTGCGTGCTCTCTGCTGCACTCCGTCGCTTCTCCTCGGCGTCGTACTGCGACTGTGCCACGCGCTCGCGCCGATCCCCCTCGAGCATCGACTTGATGAGGAAATAGAAGAGAATCGCGACGAGAATGGTCGGGATGATCGCTGCGAGATAGGGCCACACGGCGGACACGGGTCAGGCCTCCGGCTTCAGATGGGGAAAGAGAATCGTTTCACGGATGTTCGCGCCCGTGAAGAGCATGACGAGGCGGTCGATTCCCAGCCCCAGCCCGCCCATCGGGGGAGCTCCGTATTCGAGGGCGCGCAGGAAGTCCTCGTCGAGCTGCATTGCCTCGGGGTCGCCACCGGCGGCCCGCAGCGACTGGTCGCGGAGCACCTGTCGCTGGATCTCGGGGTCGACCAGCTCGGAGAAGCCGGTGCCACGCTCGACCCCGGCGATGATCAGGTCCCACGCCTCGATGAGCCCCTCCTTCGCGCGGTGCGGGCGGGCCAGCGGCTGGGCGATGGCGGGGTAGTCGCACAGGAAGGTCGGCTGGAGCAGGCGGGGTTCGACGACCTCGCCGAGCAGCTCGAGGAAGACCTTGTCCTTCTCCAGGCCGGGGTCGACCTCGACCCCGTGCTCCGCGGCATGCCGCAGCAACGTCTCCTTCGGGGTCTCGATGGTGACGGATTCACCGAGCACCTCGCTGACCGCCTCGTAGACCGGGAGCCAGCGCCATTCACCGTCGAGGTCGACCGTCCCCGCGGGGGTCTGGACCTGCCTGGAGCCCAACGCGTCGGCGACGCCGAGGTAGAGGTCGCGGATCAGGGCACCGATGCTGCGCTGGTCGCCCCAGGCCTGGTAGGCCTCGAGCATCGTGAACTCGGGGGAGTGCGTGGCGTCGACCCCCTCGTTGCGGAAGATCCGGCCCATCTCGTAGACCCGGTCGACTCCGCCGACGACCGCCTTCTTGAGGTTGAGCTCCAAGGCGATGCGCAGCACCATCTCGTGGTCGAAGGCATTCATGTGGGTGCGGAACGGGCGCGCGGCCGCCCCGCCGTGGATCAGCTGGAGCACGGGGGTCTCGACCTCGACGTAACCCTGGTCGTCGAGCACGTCGCGCACGGCCTTGAGGGCAGCAGCCTTGGTGCGCACCATGTCTCGCGCCTCTTGGCGCACGACGAGGTCGGCATATCGCTGGCGCACCCGGCTCTCCTCGGAGAGTTCCTTGTGCAGCACGGGAAGCGGGCGCAGGGCCTTGCTGGCCATCTCCCACGAAGTGGCCATGACCGAGAGCTCACCGCGCCGCGAGGAGATGACCCGGCCCTGCACGAACACGTGGTCGCCGAGGTCGACGTCGGCCTTCCACGCCGCGAGGGCGTCCTCGCCGACCTCGGCCAGGCTGAGCATCACCTGGAGCCTGGTGCCGATGCCCTCCTGGAGGGTGGCGAAGGCGAGCTTGCCGGTGGTGCGCACGAAGACGACCCGGCCGGCCACGCCCACGACGTCCTGGGTCTCCTCGCCGGTCCCGAGGTGACCCCACTGCTCACGCACCTGCGCGAGGGAGTGCGTGCGGGCGACCGACACCGGGTAGGGCTGGCGACCCTGGGCGAGGAGGCGCTCGCGCTTGGCGCGCCGGATCTTCATCTGCTCGGGCAGGTCGACCTCGGGCAGCGCGGCAGGCGGGGTGTCGGTCACGAGAGTCAAGGGTACGAGGGTGTCGGGCCCGGGCGTTACGGTGCCCGGGTGAGTGGTGGCGGCGTGCACTGGACCGATCCCTTGCCGGTGCGGCGCGTCGAGCGCAGCCGGTATGCCGAGGTGCCGGTCGGTCCTGACGGCGCGCCACCGTGGCCGGCCACCCTTCCCGCGGTCGCCGACCTGCTGACCCGCGGGATCGACCTGGGCCGGTGCACCGTGCTCGTGGGTGAGAACGGGTCCGGGAAGTCGACGCTCGTCGAGGCCATCGCGATGGCCTACGGGCTGAACGCCGAGGGTGGGTCGACCGGTGCGCGGCACCGCACGCACGAGAGCGAGTCGCCGCTGCACGACTGGCTCACCCTGGTGCGTGGCGCCGGTGCCCCGAAGTGGGGGTACTTCGTGCGGGCCGAGACGATGCACGGGCTGTTCACCTACCTCGACACCTCGCGCTCGGAGTCGGCGTGGTCACGCGACCCGCTCTTCCACGGGCTCTCCCACGGGGAGTCCTTCGTCGCGCTGCTCGGCACCCGGCGCTTTTCGGGTGAGGGGTTCTTCCTCATGGACGAGCCCGAGGCCGGCCTCTCCTTCCAGGCCCAGCTGCACCTCCTCGCCGAGCTCGCCGAGATGGCCCGTCGGCCGCGCACCCAGGTGCTCATCGCCACCCACTCACCCGTCCTCGCCGCGATCCCGGGCGCCCGCCTCCTCGAGCTCGGGGACCACGGCATCGCGCAGACGCAGTGGGATGACCTCGAGGTGGTCGCGCACCACCGCAACTTCCTCGCCGAACCGCGCCGCTACCTCCGGCACGTGCTCGACGATCTGGACGACCTCGAGACCGAATGAGCGCGCCGGTGCGAACGTGGGTGAAGACCGCCGCTCAAGCGGTGATCTTCACCCACATCAGGCGGGAAAGTCGTTGTCGGGCCGCCGTGGCGACTCAGCGCTCGTCGACCATGATGTCGATGGAGTAGTCCTCCGCGCGATAGCAGTGGTCCCCGAACTCCACGGCGTTGCCCGAGGCGTCGAAAGCCATCCGCGTCATCGTCAGCACGGGCTGCTGCCCACGGATGCCGAGGTTCTTGCGCTCGGCGGCGGTCGGCATCCGAGCCCCGATGTTCTGTTGGGCGACGACGGGCCGCACGCCGCGCGAGCGCAGCGCGGCATACAGGCCGCCGTCCTCGAGCTCCTCGCGCGTGATGTCGGAGTAGGCAGGTGGCAGCCAGTTGTGCATGAAGGCGATGGGGCTCTCGTCGGCGGTGCGGAGCCGCACGACGAGCAGCATCGGGGCATCGGGCTGCAGGTCGAGCGCCGCCGCGGCCCGCTCATCGGTGACGATCTCATGGCTGAGGATGCTCGTGGTGGGGTGCCGCCCGTCGCGGCGCAGGTCATCGAAGAGGCTCGTCAGCTCGGCGCGTCGGTGCACCTTGCGGTTCGCGACGCGGGTTCCCAGCCCGCGGCGGCGCACGAGCAGGCCCTGGTCGACCATCTCCTGGATCGCGCGGCGCACGGTGGGCCGCGAGAGGCCCAACCGCTCGGTCAGCGCGAGCTCGTTCTCGAAGGCGTCGCCGGGTTGCAGACGACCGTCGGAGATCGCGGCGCTCAGCTGCTCCGCGAGCTGGTGGTAGAGGGGCACGGGGGAGTCGCGGTCGATCGCGACGTTGACGAGCTGCGCACCCACGAGGGGAACTGTAGGGCATCGCCGAGTCAGGACAGCCGATCTTCCTGAGGTCTTGATATGAGAATGTAAGGACAAAGGCTTGACAGGCGATGCAGACTGCGGTGGAGTTGGCGGACGAAACGGACCGGCATCCCCGATGGCTGTGGGGCGTCACACGAAGGAGTGCAGATGCGGATCGGCGTGGCGGGGGTGGGGCGCATCGGGGCCTTCCATGCGGAGACCCTGAGCGGGCTCGGTGCCGTGGACGGGGTCATCCTCGCTGACGCCGACGTCGACCTGGCCGAGAAGGTGGCCGCCGACCTCGGGCTGCGCGCGGTGCCTGATGTCGAGGCCCTCCTCGGCGCCGGCATCGACGGCTTCGTCATCACCGCGGCCACCCCGGGCCACGCCCCCCTCCTGCGCGCGGGGCTGGCGGCAGGCATCCCGACCTTTTGCGAGAAGCCGGTCGCGGCCACCCTGGCCGAGACCCTCGAGCTGACAGTGCTGTCCGAGTCGACGGACGTGCCCGTCCACGTCGGTTTCCAACGACGCTTCGACGTGGGCTACCGGCGCGCCAGGGCCGCCGTGGCCTCCGGCGAGCTCGGCACGATCCACGCGGTCCGGGCCTCGACCCATGACCAGGCGCCCCCGCCCCCCGACTACATCGCCAACAGCGGCGGTCTCTTCCGGGACTGCGCGGTCCACGACTTCGACATCGTCCGGTTCGTCACGGGCCAGGAGGTGGCGACGGTCTACGCCACCGGAGCCAACAAGGGTGCGCCCTTCTTCACCGAGGCGGGTGACGTCGACACGGCTGCGGCGATCCTCACGATGGTCGACGGCACCCTCGTCACCGCGACCTCGACGCGCTACTCCGGCGGCGGTCACGACGTGCGGATGGAGGTGATGGGCGAGCACGGTGCGATCGGCGTCGGGCTCGACGACTCCCTCGCCCTGCGGTCCGTCGAGCCCGGCGCCGAGTTCCCCCTCGGCCCGCCGCACTGGTCCTTCATCGAGCGATTCCGCGCCGCCTACGTCGCCGAGCTCACCGCGTTCCTCGAGGTCGTTGCCGGTCGCAGCGACAGTCCGTGCACCGTGCGCGACGCCCTCGAGGCGTTCCGCATCGCCGAGGCCTGCGAGCTCTCGCGGGCTGAGCATCGTCTGGTGGTCATGTCCGAGGTCCCCAGCACCAGGCGCGACCAGATGGCGACCGGAGGAGGAGCGCGATGAGCCTGGGACGTGACAACGCGACGTGGTGCCACCTCGCGGGCACCCGCGCCGAGGGGGAGTGGGACTGCGTCATCGACCAGCGGCTGCCCGGGTGGGCGCACACCGGCCTGCGCACCGCCACCCTTGCCCCCGGCGACTCGCTCGACCTCGCCCTCACCGACCACGAGGCCGTCGTGGTGCCGCTCTCGGGAGGGCTGGGGGTCGAGGTCTTCGACGGCGACCGGGTCGAGGTCTTCGGGCTGGCCGGGCGCACCGACGTCTTCGCCGGCCCCACCGACGTGCTCCACGTCCCGGCCGGCTGCACCCTGCGCCTCGTCGGTTCCGGCACCTCGACCACCAGGGTGGCGGTGTGCCTGGCCCGCGTCGAGGCGCCGAGCGGTCGCCGACCCGTCCACCTGGCCGCGGAGGACGTCCCGGTCGAGCTGCGGGGGGCTGGCACCGCGACGCGCGAGGTGCGCAACTTCGGGGTGCCGGGAGTGCTGGACGCCGAGCGGATGATCGCCTGCGAGGTCATCACCCCGGCGGGCAACTGGAGCTCCTGGCCCCCGCACAAGCACGACGAGGAGCGCGCCGGGGTGGAGTCCGAGCTCGAGGAGATCTACTGGTTCCAGACCCGTTCCACCGGCGAGCCCGAGTCGGATGCCGTGGGCTACCAGCGGGTGTACGGCACCGACGATCGCCCCATCGACGTCCTCGCCGAGGTGCGCACCGGCGACGTGGTCCTCGTCCCCCACGGATGGCACGGGCCCGCGATGGCTGCCCCGGACGCGGACCTCTACTACCTCAACGTCATGGCTGGCCCCGGGCCCGAACGAGCCTGGCGCATCTGTGACGACCCCGCTCACGCCGCGGTTCGCGACACCTGGGCGGGCCAGCCACTCGACCCACGACTTCCCCTGGGAGGACGCACCACATGAGGACCTCCACCGGCACCGTGCGACTGACGTTCGCGCAGAGGCGCACTCGCGATTCACGGACACCCGGGCACCCTTCATCGACCCCACGGCCAGCATCTGCGACGCGGCCGCGACGACGGCACGCGAAGGAGGGCTGACCGGCATCCCGATCACGGGCGCGACCACGCGTCCGGGCACTGAACGGCATCACCCACGAGCACGTCACCACCCACAGGACACCGCCTCGTCGAGGCGGTGATGTCGAAAGGCAGAACCAGATGATTCGCAAGAAGCCCCTTGCCGTGACGGCGATCTCCATTGCCGCCGCGCTCTCACTCGTCGCCTGCTCCTCCTCCGGGGGCAAGCAGGAGACCACCACCGCCGGCTCCAACGCCGGCAAGGCCGACACCCCCAAGATCACCATCGCGATGATCACCCACCAGGCTCCCGGTGACACCTTCTGGGACATCATCCGCAAGGGCGCCGAGGCCGCGGCCGCCAAGGACAACGTCGACCTCCAGTACACCAACGACCCGGACGCCCCCAAGCAGGCCCAGCTCATCCAGGCCGCCATCGACAGCAAGGTCGACGGCATCGCGGTGACCGACCCCAACACCGGCGCCCTGGGTGCCGCGATCAAGGCTGCCGTCGCCGCGGGCATCCCGGTGACGATGTTCAACGCCGGCAGCACCGACGCCATCAGCCTCGGCGCCATCGGCTACTTCGGCCAGGGCGAGAAGGAGGCCGGCATCGGGGCCGGGAAGAAGATCGTCGCCGAGGGCGGCAAGAACATCCTCTGCGTCATCCAGGAGCAGGGTCTGCAGCAGCTCGAGGACCGGTGCGACGGCGTGACCGAGGGAGCGTCAGGGGCCAGCGTCCAGCGGCTCTACGTCAACGGTCGTGACGACTCCGCGGTCACCACCTCGATCCAGGCGAAGCTGACCGAGGACAAGAGCATCGACTTCGTGCTCGCCCTGGGTGCGCCGTTCGCGCTCGACGCGGTCAAGTCCGTCGAGGGAGCGGGCAGCTCGGCCAAGATCGGCACGTTCGACACCAACAAGGAGCTCGTGACCGCGATCAAGGACGGCAAGGTCGGTTTCGCGATCGACCAGCAGCCCTACCTGCAGGGTTACCTCGCGGTCGACGCGCTGTGGCTCTTCAAGACCAACGGCAACACCATCGGTGGCGGCACCAACGTCGCGACCGGTCCGGCGTTCATCGACGCCTCGAACGTCGACAAGGTGTCGGAGTTCGCAGCCAACGGGACCCGGTGACCTGAGATGTCATCGGTCACGACCACACCCGCCGACGACCGGGTCGGCACGCGCTCCGTGGCGTCCACGATCCTGGCGCGCCCCGAGGTGGGTGCCCTCATCGGGGCGCTCGCCATCGCGGCGCTGTTCCTCGTCGTCGCTCCGCCGTTCCGCAGCGTCGGGAACATCGGCACCGTCCTCTACGGCTCCTCGACCATCGGCATCATGGCCGTCGTCGTGGCACTGCTGATGATCGGCGGCGAGTTCGACCTGTCGGCGGGTGTGGCCGTGACGACCTCGGGGCTGATGGCCGCGCACACGGCGTGGTACTTCAGCCTCAACGTCTGGGTCGGCGTCTTCGCCGCCCTCGCTCTCTCCCTCGCGGTCGGGGCCTTCAACGGCTGGCTCCTGCACGTCACCGGGCTGCCGAGCTTCCTGGTGACCCTGGGCACCTTCTTCGTGCTCCAGGGCGTCAACCTGGCGATGACCAGGATCATCGCCGGGGGCGTCTCCTCCAGATCGCTCAACGACCTCGACGGCTACGCGAGCGCGCACGCCGTGTTCGCCTCGGGCTTCAGGCTCGGCCCGATCGAGGTGAAGATCCCGATCGTCTACTGGATCGTGCTGACGATCATCGTGTCGCTGCTCCTGCTGCGCACCCGCTACGGCAACTGGATCTTCGCCGTCGGCGGCGACTCGGCGGCCGCCCGGGCCGTGGGCGTGCCCGTCGTCATCACCAAGATCGCGTTGTTCATGGGCGTCGGGTTCGGAGCCTGGCTGCTCGGCATGCACTACCTCTTCGAGTACAACAACGTGCAGTCCGGTCAGGGCGTGGGCAACGAGTTCATCTACATCATCGCGGCCGTCATCGGCGGCTGCCTCCTCACCGGTGGCTACGGATCGGTGGTCGGCGCCGCCATGGGAGCGCTGATCTTCGGGATGACCCAGCTCGGCATCACGTATGCCGGCTGGAACGTCGACTGGTTCAAGACCTTCCTGGGCGTGATGCTCATCGCCTCGGTCCTCGTCAACATGTTCGTCAAGCGAAAGGCGGAGGGACGATGAGCGCTCTCGAGGAGACGCACGTGCAGCGCAGCGACAAGCCGGTGCTCGAGCTCGTGGACTGTGGCAAGAGCTATGGCAACGTGCACGCCCTGCGCGGGGTGAACATCAGCGTCCGGCAGGGCGAGGTGACGTGTGTCCTCGGCGACAACGGGGCCGGCAAGTCCACGCTCATCAAGATCATCTCGGGGCTGCACGACTACACCGAGGGCTCGATGAAGCTCAACGGCATCGTGCGCCGGTTCAACAGCCCGCGGGTGGCCCAGTCCATGGGCATCGCGACGGTCTACCAGGACCTCGCGCTGGCGCCGCTCATGGCGGTGTGGCGCAACTTCTTCCTGGGCAACGAGGTGCGCAAGGGTCTCTTCCTCGACGTCGAGGAGATGAAGCGGGTCTGTGGGGACGAGCTCACGAAGATGGGCATCGTCATCCCCGACCTCGACCGGCCCGTGGGCAGCCTCTCCGGCGGTCAACGCCAGGTGATCGCCATCGCCCGCGCCATCTACTTCGGCGCCAAGGTCATCATCCTCGACGAGCCGACCGCCGCTCTCGGGGTGAAGCAGTCCGGCGTGGTGCTGAAATACATCATCAAGGCCCGGGATGCCGGCCTGGGCGTCATCTTCATCACCCACAACCCGCACCACGCCTTCCTCGTGGGCAACCACTTCGTCATCCTCAAGCTCGGCCGGGTCGTCCTGGACGCGCACCGCGACGAGCTCACCCTGGCGCAGCTCACCGCGGAGATGGCAGGCGGTCAGGAGCTCGACGAGCTGAGCCACGAGCTCGCGGGAGTCAATCCCGGCACGACGGCCGCACCGCGAGACGCCGTCCCCGGTGGGGTCTTCGACGGCGAGCGGGGAGCCGAGGCGGACACCGACGCGAAGGACGGGGAGTGACCGGGAGGGACCTGCGCGTCGGGATCATCGGGGTCGGCCTGATGGGCGCCGACCACGCCGACCGCATCGCGCACCGCACCTCAGGTGCCCGGCTCCTGGCGGTGTCCGACCCGGACACCGCTCGGGCCGGGGCCCTGGCGGAGGCATTCGACGGGGTGCGGGCGGTGCCTGACCCCCTCGACCTGGTGGCCGACGACGACGTCGACGCGGTGGTGATCGCCTCTCCCGGCTTCGTGCACGAGGAACAGGTGCTCGCGTGACTGGCAGCGGGCAAGCACGTGCTGTGCGAGAAGCCCCTGACGATGGACGGTGAGTCCTCGCTGCGGATCGTGCGGGCCGAGCAGGAGCGTGGCGCGCCCCTCGTCCAGGTCGGGTTCATGCGCCGCTTCGACCCCGAGTACGCCCGCCTCAAGGCGCTGCTGGACTCGGGGCGGCTCGGCCGGCTCCTGCTGCTGCACAACACCCACCGGAACAAGGTCGTGCCGCCCTCCTTCCGCTCCGAGATGATCGTGCGCGACAGCCTGGTCCACGAGGTCGACGTCGCCCGTTTCCTCTTCGGGGAGGAGATCGCCGAGGTCACGCTCTACGCGCCCGCGCCGTCGTCGGTCGCTGCCGAGGGGGTCATCGACCCACAGGTGTCCGTCTTCCGGATGGTCGGTGGTGCGATCGTCACCAACGAGGTGTTCGTCAACAACCAGGTCGGCTACGAGGTGCGCTGTGAGGCGGTGTGCGAGACGGGCACGGCAGTCGTCGGCCGACCGTGGGGTGACCTCTACACGACGGCAGCGCCCTTCGCCGCGGACGGCGACGGTGTCTGGGGCGGAATGGTTCCCGCCGACTTCCGGGCACGGTTTGCGCGGGCCTACGACCTGGAGCTCCAGGCGTGGGTCGATGCGACGCGTCGGGGTGCGGTCGTGGGGCCGACGGCATGGGACGGGTATGCCGCGACGGTCGTCTGTGAGGCCGGGATGGAGTCGCTCACGACGGGGCAGCCGGTGCCGGTCTCGCTGGCCGCCCGCCAGTGAGCCCACCACGTCACCACGGGGTGCTCGAGCCAGGCGACGACGAGTACCTTTCGAGGTGAGCCACCAGTCGGCCGTGATCAGCCGCGGCGTCAGGGCAGGTGCATGTTAGTATGTCAGAACATTTACTCACAGACGTCGAGGAGTCCCGATGAGCACCCCCACCCGAATCACCCACCTCATCGGCGGTCAGCCGTGGGACGGCACCGCCGAGCGCACCAGTGCGGTGTTCAACCCGGCGACCGGTGAGCAGACCGGTGTGCTCGACCTCGCGTCGACCGAGCTGGTGGGTGAGGTGGTCGCGGGCGCGAAGAAGGCGTGGGCGCAGGAGTGGGGGACGATCTCGTTGACGAAGCGCACCCAGGTGCTCTTCCGCTTCCGTGAGCTGCTCAACGAGCGCAAGGAGGAGATCGCGGCGCTGATCACCGCCGAGCACGGCAAGGTCCTCTCCGATGCCCGGGGTGAGGTGACGCGCGGCCTGGAGGTCGCCGAGTTCGCGTGCGGCATCCCGCAGCTGCTCAAGGGTGGTTTCACCGAGAACGCGTCCACGAAGGTCGACGTCTACTCGATCCGGCAGAGCCTGGGTGTCGTCGCGGTGATCAGCCCGTTCAACTTCCCGGCGATGGTGCCGATGTGGTTCATCCCCGTCGCCATCGCGACGGGCAACGCGGTGATCCTCAAGCCGTCGGAGAAGGACCCGTCCGCGGCCATCGCGATCGCGAAGCTGTGGACCGAGGCAGGCCTTCCCGACGGGGTGATGACCGTCCTCAACGGAGACAAGGAGTCCGTCGACGCCCTCCTGGCCCACCCCGACGTCAAGGCCGTCTCGTTCGTCGGCTCGACCCCGATCGCGAAGTACGTCTACGAGACGGGATCGGCGCACGGCAAGCGGGTGCAGGCCCTGGGCGGGGCGAAGAACCACATGATCGTGCTGCCGGACGCCGACCTCGACCTCGCCGCCGATGCGGCGATCAATGCCGGGTTCGGGTCCGCCGGTGAGCGGTGCATGGCGATCTCCGCCCTGGTGGCAGTCGAGCCCATCGCGGACGAGCTGATCGAGAAGATCAAGGACCGGATGGGCAAGCTCGTCACCGGTGACGGCACCCGTGGCACCGACATGGGCCCGCTGGTGACCAAGGCGCACCGAGACAAGGTGGCGTCCTACCTCGACTCCGGTGTCGCAGACGGAGCCACGCTGGTCGTCGACGGCCGTGAGGGTGACGTCGACGCCGACGGCGAGGGCTACTTCCTGCGCCCGACCCTCTTCGACCACGTCACGCCCGAGATGTCGGTCTACACCGACGAGATCTTCGGCCCGGTGCTCTCCGTGGTGCGCGCCAAGAGCTACGACGAGGGCCTGGAGCTGATCAACGCCAACCCCTACGGCAACGGCACCGCGATCTTCACCAACGACGGGGGAGCAGCCCGCCGGTTCCAGAGCGAGGTGGAGGTCGGCATGGTCGGCATCAACGTGCCGATCCCGGTCCCGATGGTCTACTACTCCTTCGGTGGCTGGAAGAACAGCCTCTTCGGAGACACCCACGCCCACGGCATGGAAGGCGTGCACTTCTTCACCCGCGGCAAGGTCGTCACCAGCCGCTGGCTCGACCCCAGCCACGGCGGCATCGAGCTCGGCTTCCCCCAGAACGCCTGAGCCACAAGGACCCTCGCCTTTCCCAACGCACACGAGTCATCACGGCCCCGGCATCCTCACGGATGTCGGGGCCGTTGCCATCTGGGTCTGGTCAACCACCCGCCCGACCCGATACGGTGACGACACGGACGACACAGGGACGGCGACATGGCGACCTACGACTTCATCTGCGACGAGCACGGAGTCTCGACGCTGAGGATGCCGATGGCGTCGGTGGGAACCACGGCCCCCTGTCCGTCCTGCGGCGGGGAGTCCCGCCGCCGGTACACGGCACCCGGGCTGGCTCTCGGGGATGCCGCGGCACGTCGCCTCATCGAGGCGACCTCACGGACCGCCCACGAACCTGCCGTGGTCAGCTCCCCCGGTGCTCCGAGAAGCCCGAGGTCGCGTCGCCCCACGGCCGATCCGCGAACGGCCCGACTTCCCGCACCATGACCTGAGCGTCGGTGCAGCTGACCGCTCAGGCGGATCGGAGGTCCATGGGCAACGTCGGCCTGCTCTACGTCGGTGCCGTCCTGTTCATCAACGGCTGTGCGCTGCTCGGCTGGGTGCGCGGCAACGGCGCGGTGCCGCTCAACATCTTCGTCGGGCTGCTCCAGGTCATCACGCCCACCTACCTGATCTTCACCGCGAACGGAGACACCGACGTCATCTTCGGGGCGTCCGGCCTCTACCTGTTCGGTTTCACGTATCTCTCCGTCGCGATGAACACCATCTGGGGGTTCGAGGGCACCGGTCTCGGCTTCTTCTCCCTCTTCGTCGTCATCGCAGCGATCGGCTACGCCGTCGTCAACGTCGTGACCTACCAGGACTACGCGTTCGGCGTCATCTGGCTGCTCTGGGCCTACCTGTGGTGGCTCTTCTACCAGCTGCTCGGAAAGGACCGGGACGGCCTCACGGCCTGGACCGGTGCCGTCGCCGCCGTGGAGGGCTGGTTCACCGCCGCCGTCCCGGCGTTCATCCTGCTCGCCGGGTGGTGGGACGCCCTGCCGAACGCCGTCTGGGCAGCGCTCGTCGCCGTCCTGAACATCGGCGGCTTCCTCCTCGCCCGCTCACGCCTCGGGGCTCGCGTCCCGGCCGTGGTCTGACCCCCTCGCGGCGCCCTGCCGCCCGATCCAAGGAGCACCACATGCCCGAGAACGTCTTCCCCCTGGACTCGACCAAGAAGTTCACCGACCAGAAGTACGTCGGCCACAACCGGTGGCACCCCGAGGTGCCGGCCAACGTGCACGTCAAGCCCGGAGACTCCTTCCGGATGGACTGCCGGGAGTGGTTCGACGGGGCCATCCTCAACGACGACTCCGCCGACGACATGCTCAACGCCCCCCTGAAGACCGTCCACACCCTGTCCGGCCCCGTCGCCGTCGAGGGCGCCCAACCGGGCGACCTGCTCGTGGTCGACATCCTCGACGTCGGCCCCATCCCCCAGGAGGACAGCGGCCCCCTCGCGGGCCAGGGTTGGGGATACACCGGCATCTTCGCCAAGGCGAACGGTGGCAGCTTCCTCACCGACCAGTTCCCCGACGCCTACAAGGTCATCTGGGACTTCACCGGCGGGGTCGCCACCTCGCGGCACGTCCCCGGTGTCTCCTTCGTCGGCATCGTGCACCCCGGCCTGATGGGCACCGCGCCCTCGGCTGAGCTGCTGGCCCGGTGGAACACGCGGGAGGCGGCCCTGATCGCCACCGACCCCGACCGGGTGCCGCCGCTGGCGCTGCCCCCCGAGCCCGAGTTCGCGATCCTCGGCGCCCTCCCGGAGTCGGAGTTCGCCCGGGTGGCCGGAGAGGCGGCCCGCACCGCGCCACCGCGCGAGAACGGTGGCAACCAGGACATCAAGAACTTCACCAAGGGCTCGCGGGTCTTCTACCCCGTCTTCGTCGAGGGCGCGAACCTCTCGATGGGTGACCTGCACTTCTCCCAGGGCGACGGTGAGATCACCTTCTGCGGCGCGATCGAGATGGGCGGCTTCATCGACCTGCGCGTCGACCTCATCAAGGGCGGGATGGAGACCTACGGGGTGTCGGAGAACGCCATCTTCATGCCGGGCACGACCGCCCCGCAGTTCAGCGAGTGGCTCGCCTTCTCGGGCACCTCGGTGACGCTCGACGGTGAGCAGCGCTACCTGGACTCACACCTGTCCTACCAGCGCGCCTGCCTCCACGCGATCGACTACCTCACCAAGTTCGGCTACTCCCCTGAGCAGGCCTACATGATCCTGGGTGCGGCTCCCATCGAGGGGCGCCTCTCGGGTGTGGTCGACATCCCGAACTCGTGCTCGACGGTCTACCTCCCGACGGCGATCTTCGACATCGACCTGCGCCCGTCCTCCGCCGGCCCACAGCAGATCGACCCCGGCATGGGCGTCCCGCACTCGGCGTTCTGAGCACCGGTCGTTCCGCACCCCGCGACCGGGCGGGGTGCGGAAGGACCGGCCGCTCCGAGCCCTACGGCGTAGCATGACGATCCCGGTCACACTCAGTGCAGAGAGGCGGGCGACGTGCGTCAGCGAGGCCCCACCCCGGCGCCCCAGCGGGCCCCGGCCGATCCCGCTCGGGCCGAGTCGGTGCGCGTCATGGCCGAGGGGCTCAAGGCCCAGCGAGGCCCGTTGCTCCCGATCCTGCGCGAGGTGCTCGCCGAGCACGGTTTCGTCCACGACGACGACGTGCAGGTGGTGGCGGATGTGCTCAACCTCAGTCGCGCCGACGTGCACGGCGTCGTGAGCTTCTACGACGACCTCAGGCGCACGCCACCGCCGGCGCACCGGGTGGCGCTCTGCCGCGGCGAGGCCTGCCAGGCCCGCGGCGCGGAGGTGCTGCACGCCGCCGCCGTCGCCGGCTGGGCCACCGCCGACGACGTCGAGGTGGGCGAGGTGTTCTGCCTGGGTCTGTGCGCGCTCGGCCCCGCCGGCACGGTCGATGACGAGGTGCACGCGCGTCTCACGTCGGATCGGCTCGAGGAACTGGCGCGGGGGTGGCGCCGGTGAGCCCCACGGTCTGGGTGCCCTGCGACGCCGCTGCCGTGGCGGTCGGAGCCGACGCCGTCGCCGAAGCCCTTGCCGCAGCAGGTGCCACCGTGCGCCGCAACGGTTCGCGCGGGATGCTGTGGCTGGAGCCGTTGGTCGAGGTCGAGACCCCCGGTGGCCGGGTGGGCTACGGCCCGATCGCGCCGAGCGAGGTGGGCGCGCTGCTCGCCGGCGACCTCGCGGGCACCGAGCTGTCCGTGGGTGTCGTCGACGACCACCCGTGGCTCGCTCGCCAGCACCGGGTGTCGTTCGCGCGGGTGGGGCTGATCGAGCCGACCGACCTCGCCGCGTATCGCGCCCTGGGCGGGCTCGCCGGTCTCGAGCGTGCCCTCACCCTCACGGGCGCACAGGTCGTGCAGGAGGTCACCGCCTCCGGACTGCGTGGGCGTGGAGGAGCGGGCTTCCCGGCCGGCATCAAGTGGGAGACGGTGCGCACGGCGAGCGCCGACGTCAAGTTCGTCTGCTGCAACGCCGACGAGGGTGACTCCGGCACGTTCGCCGACCGCATGCTCATCGAGGGCGACCCGTTCACCCTGATCGAGGGGATGGTGATCGCCGCTCTCGCGGTGGGTGCGAGCGAGGGGTTCGTCTACCTGCGCTCGGAGTATCCGCACGCGATCCGCACCTTGGGACGAGCCGTCGAGATCTCCTACGCGCACGGTCTGCTCGGTGAGTCGGTGCTCGGCAGCGGTCACCGGTTCGACCTCGAGGTGCGGGTGGGCGCGGGGGCCTACATCTGCGGCGAGGAGACCTCGATGCT
>JBDTDY010000337.1:0-4933 GCA_039922835.1 Ornithinibacter sp. | reverse complement strand
TTCGCGCCCACCCTCGGCGAGATCGACCTGCACCTCGTCGGTGAGGGCCGCCACGAGCAGCTCTGGACCGTGCTCGGTGCCCGGATCCAGGACTACCCCGGACCGATGGGTGCCGTGCGGGGCGTGTCGTTCGCCGTGTGGGCCCCGCGCGCCAAGGCCGTGCGCGTGATCGGTGACTTCAACGGCTGGGACGGCCGGGTCCACCCGATGCGCCTGATCGGCACCTCCGGCGTCTGGGAGCTGTTCGTCCCCGATGTCGGGGTGGGCGCGATCTACAAGTACGAGATCCGCGGCGCGGACGACGTCGTGCGCACGAAGGCCGACCCGATGGCACGGCGCACCGAGTGCCCACCCAACACCGGCTCGGTCGTCGACGAGGCCACGCACGAGTGGGCCGACACCGACTGGATGACGGCTCGCGCGGAGAACGACCCGCACGTGGGGCCGATGAGCGTCTACGAGGTGCACCTCGGCTCGTGGCGCCAGGGCATGACCTATCGCGAGATGGCCGAGCACCTCGTCAACTACGTCGTGGACCTCGGCTTCACCCACGTCGAGCTCATGCCCGTCATGGAGCACCCCTACGGCCCGTCGTGGGGTTACCAGGTCACCGGCTACTACGCGCCGACGGCCCGGTTCGGCACCCCCGACGACTTCAAGTTCCTCGTCGACGCGCTGCACCGCGCCGGCATCGGCGTGATCCTGGACTGGGTGCCGGGGCACTTCCCCCGTGACGCCTTCGCCCTCGCCCGTTTCGACGGCCTGGCGCTCTACGAGCACCCGGACCCGCGTCGGGGGGACCAGCCCGACTGGGGCACCCACGTCTTCGACTTCGGCCGTCTCGAGGTGCGCAACTTCCTCGTGGCCAACGCGATCTACTGGCTCGAGGAGTTCCACATCGACGGTCTCCGGGTCGACGCCGTGGCCTCGATGCTCTACCTCGACTACTCGCGCAAGGACGGCGAGTGGATCCCGAACGTCCACGGGGGCCGGGAGCACCTCGAGGCGATCGGCCTGCTGCAGGAGGCGAACGCCACGGCATACAAGCGGGTGCCCGGCATCATGACGATCGCCGAGGAGTCGACCTCGTGGCCGGGAGTCACCAAGGAGACCTCGAGCGGCGGCCTGGGGTTCGGCCTGAAGTGGAACATGGGCTGGATGAACGACACCCTGCGCTACCTCAAGGAAGAGCCGATCAACCGGCAGTACCACCACAACCTGTTGACCTTCTCGCTGATGTACGCCTTCAGCGAGAACTACCTGCTGCCGATCAGCCACGACGAGGTCGTGCACGGCAAGGGCTCCTTGCTGACCAAGATCCCCGGCGAGCGGCCGGAGCAGCTCGCGACCCTGCGCGCGTTCCTCGCCTACATGTGGTCCCACCCCGGCAAGCAGCTGCTCTTCATGGGCTCGGAGTTCGCCCAGCCCGGTGAGTGGGCCGACGGCCGCTCGCTCGACTGGTGGCTGCTCGACCACGCCGCCCACTACCGGGTGCACGCCCTGGTCAAGGAGCTCAACCGGATCTACCGCGAGCACCCGGCGATGTGGGCCCTGGACTCCCGTTCCGCAGGCTTCCGGTGGCTCGATGCCGATGACAACACCGGGAACGTGCTCTCCTACCTGCGCCTGTCCGAGACCGACCCGTCTGCTGGCGACGTGCTCGTGACGGTCGTCAACTACGGAGGGGCCGACCGCGAAGGGCTGCGGATCGGGCTGCCCCGGCCGGGCCGGTGGGAGGTCGTCCTGGACACCAGCGGCTTCGACGAGCACAGCAGCCCCAGCCAGGCCGGCATCGTGCTCGAGGCGGAGGCGATGCCGTGGCAGGACCAGCAGTGGTCGGTGCCGGTGCGGGTCGCCGGCCTCTCGACGCTCTACCTCGTTCCGCGCGGTGAGGTGGTCGAGACGACGTCCAGGACCAGCATCGCAGCGAGCATCGCGGCGAGCCCGATCGGGAGCGACGTCCCGCGCGCCAACGACTGAGCGGGCGCGGGCCCGGCGGGATCCCTCCCGCCGGGCCTGCCGCCCCGTCCGCTGTACTTCCGCCAGGGCAGGCGTCAGATGAACAGCAGCTGGGCGCCCTCGGTGAGCTCGATGAAGTCGCTCGCCGAGATGATCGCCTCGACCCCGTCGTAGAGGTCGTCCTCGGACAGGTGGTTCATGTCCGCGGACATCCGGCACGCCCACAGGTGCGCTCCGGAGCCCGTGAGGAGGTCGAGGAACTCGGGGACGTCAGGGACGTCGAGGTCGGCGATCTGCTTCTTCATCATCTTCGTCGCCGCGGCCGTCGCGCCCGGCAGGGCACCGAGCATGTGGTGCACCCCGATGCCGCTGTGCCCCGGAGGGTGCATCGCCGTGTTGCCGACGAAGGAGAACTTCAGGTCCCCCATGGTCGCCTTCGTGATGATGTCAAAGCCCCAGAACGTGAAGAACATGTGCGTCTCCACACCCTCACCCAGGGCCGCGTTGGCGAGGATGAGGCCGGGGTAGGCCATGTCGAGGTTGCCCTTGGAGCAGATGATCGCAAGCTTGCGACCCTCGCTGGACGGGCTGTCGAACGAGGGGACCACGGGTGCCGTGGTCACGGTTTCGGTGGTGGTCATGCTCAGACACATCCCTTCGGCTTGGGCAGACCGGAGACGTAGGCCATCTTCTTGGCGGGCTTGCCGGGGAAGAGGCCGAAGATCTCCTTGACGGGGGTGCCGGTCTGGGTCGAGACGCGGCGCAGCGTCGCGGTCTCGCCCTGGGCGGCGTGGTCCTGGCGCAGGAAACGGATCAGGCTCCAGTGGGCGTCGGTCAGCTCCAGACCGATGAGGTGCGCGAGCTCTGGAGCGAGGTCCTCGCTCCACTGGGCCGGCTCGGTGAGGAAGCCCTCCTCGTTCACGTCGACCTCGTGGCCGGCGATCGTGGTGGTGGTCATGAGCGATCTCCCTTCAGGTGTCAGGCGGGGTTCTTGCCGGTCATCGACATCTCGGCCGGGAGGCCGAGCGGGCGACCGGGGAGCAGGGCGTTCCAGTAGATGTGGCGGAACGCGAGCTTGCCGAGGTGGTTGGCGCGCGACTCCCCCAGCAGGGTCATCGGTCCGACCTTCGGGAAGGGGAAGTGGCCGGTGAGGGGCTCGGTGTCGTAGTTGAAGTCGAGGAGCAGGGCCTTGCCGTGCCCGGACTCCACGAAGCAGTTCGCGTGCCCGTCGAAGGAGCGCGTCATCGGCCGGCCGGCGACGTGGTCGAGGAAGTTGTCGACGAAGACCTCGACCGAGAAGTGCGCGACCGAACCCGCCTTGGAGGTGGGCAGGTTGCCGGCGTCGCCGAGCGCCCAGATGTCGGGGTGAGCGGTGCAGCGCATCGTGTGCTTGTCGACCGGCACGTAGTTGAGCTCGTCCCCCAGTCCCGATCGGGCGACGAAGTCGGCACCCATGTTGAGCGGGACCGTGACGAGCTGGTCGTAGGCGACCTCGCGCTCGTCGTAGGAGACCAGCAGCCTGCGGTCCTGGTCGATGCGCTCGACCATGAAGTCGGGCTCGACGAGGATGCCCTTCTCCTCCAACAGGCTTCCGAGCGCCTTGCTCGCGACAGGCTTGGTGAACGCGCCGTCGAGCGGCGTCACGAAGACGAGCTCGGTGGCCTCCCGAAGGCCTCGCTCGCGCAGCCAGGCATCGGCGAGGAAGGTGAACTCGAGGGGTGCCACGGGACACTTGATCGGCAGCTCGGTGATGTGCACGACGAGTCGCCCGCCGGTGAACTTCTCGAGCTGGTCCCGCAGGGCCACGGCGCCGTCGTAGGTGTAGAACTCACCGACCTCCTTGTGCCACTGCGGGCCGAGAGTGCCCTGGGTCTGGTCTGGCCGGGGCGAGGTGCCGGTCGCGATGACGAGCTGGTCGTAGGGCAGCACCTGTCCCCCGACGAGGTGCACCTCATGTGATGCGGGCTCGACCCGCTCGACCTCGCTCGTGATGACCTCGACGTCGCCGTGGAGGAAGGGGCGCTTCCGCTTCCTGACCTGCTCCGGGGTGTTGATGCCGAAGGGGATGAACAGGTAGCCCGGCTGGTAGTCGTGGATGTCGTCCTTGTCCACGACCGTGATGGCCCACTCGGCCGCCGGGAGCTGCTTGCGAAGCTTGTTGACGACCATCGTTCCGGCCGTGCCTGCTCCTAGAACGACAAGGTTTTTCGTGCTGCTGTTCATATCTCAAGGATACCCCTATGGGTATTTAAACTACAGCGCGTAGGAGTCTTGGCGGTGTGATGTCCCCGACACCGGTCCCTGTCATGGGGAGCGGGCCTCTGACAGGATCGGGCCATGAACGCCCCCCGCGCCGGCCTGCTGGCCCTGCCTTCCGACCTCGTCGACGTCGCAGCCCTCGTCACGGCCTACTACTCGCGCGAGCCGGACCCTGACGACGTCGACCAGCAGGTCGCGTTCGGCACCTCGGGGCACCGTGGGTCGAGCCTGCGCACCTCCTTCAACGAGACCCACATCCTCGCGACGACGCAGGCGATCTGCGACTACCGGCGCCAGCAGGGCTTCGACGGGCCACTGTTCATCGGCCGCGACACCCACGGGTTGTCCGAGCCCGCCTGGACCACCGCTCTCGAGGTTCTCGCGGCCAACGACGTCACCGTCCTGGTCGACTCCGCCGATCGCTACACGCCCACCCCGGCGGTCTCGCACGCCATCCTCACCGCCAACCGCGGCAAGGTCGGCGCCGTCGACTCCATGGCGCCGCACACCGGCCTCGCCGACGGCATCGTGGTCACCCCCTCGCACAACCCTCCGGCCGACGGTGGGTTCAAGTACAACCCGCCCCACGGCGGTCCTGCAGACAGCGACGCGACGAAGGTCATCGCCGCAGCGGCCAACGCCTACATCCGGGCAGGCCTGGAGGGCGTGCAGCGGATGCCGTTCGCTCGGGCCCGCGCGGCTGCCACCTCCTACG
>JBDTDY010000336.1:0-2934 GCA_039922835.1 Ornithinibacter sp. | reverse complement strand
CCGGAGGCAGCGGGGCGCGTGGTCGAGCGGCTGCACCGGCTCATGCGCGCCGCGGCCAACACCGGTTGGCAGGGCAGCACCGGCATCCAGCGCGCCGGTGAGGAGGCCTATGTGCACGCCCGGTCGGGGCGACCGTGTCGGCGCTGCGGCGACACCGTGCGCGTGGCCCTCACGGGTCGGGCGCCGGCGCAGCGCACCCTGTTCTCGTGCCCGACCTGCCAAGGGGGTCTGGCACCCACCGACGACGGCCGTCCGCAGCACCCGCTCGGGAGCAGCCCGGGGCCATCCGGGGGCTACCGCCGACGCGGCAGGTGAACCGCGGGCGACTGGCTCAGGCCGCGGAGGCGGAGACGGTGCTGCGCGACGGGGCGACGCGCAGGGAGACCGGCGTGGTGAGGGTCTCGACGCGCGCGACACGCTCGCGCACCTGCTCCAGCACGTCGGAGAGCGTCAGGCCCAGGCCCGAGCACACCGAGGCGAGGAGCTCCGAGGACGCTTCCTTGCCGCCCCGCTCGAGCTCGCTGAGGTAACCGAGGGAGACCGATGAGGACGCGGCGACGTCGCGCAGGGTGCGACCCTGGCCCTGGCGGATCTCCCGCAGGACCTCGCCCAGCTCCTGACGCAGCAGGATCATGGGTCCTCCTCTCACTCCCGGCGAAGGCACGCGTGCCCTCTGTTGTGGATCAACCGTACCTCTAGGGGACGTCGACGTCGCGGAGGTTCCGGAGACACCGACCCACGAGGTCGAGCGCCGCGGCCACCGTGGCCCTGCGGATCTGGTCCCGGTCGCCGGTCAACGCCAGGGACTCCACGACGATTCCCTCCGGTGTGCGCACGGCCACGTGGACGGTCCCGACCGGGCACCCGTCGGCCGGCTCGGGGCCGGCGACACCCGTGGTGCCCACCCCCACCTCGCAGCCGAGCAACCGGGCGACCCCGTCGGCGAGCTGGGACGCGACGGTGGGGTCGACCGCCCCCCGCTCGGCGAGCAGCCCGGCATCCACCCCCAGCACCGAGGCCTTCACGTCGGTGGCGTAGGCGATGACCCCTCCTCGCACCACCGCGGAGGCACCGGGCACGTCGGTGAGCGCGGCACAGACCAGACCGCCGGTGAGCGACTCAGCGGTGCCGATGCTCCAGCCCCGACGAATGAGCTCCTGGACCACACCGACAGCGATCATCGAGCCTCCCGGCGCTCCCTGGCAGCCTCACGAGCCGCGGCTCGGGCGGCGCGCTTGCCCATCGCGCGCTCGCTGGTCTGGCGCAGCCGGAGCGCCTGCACGAGGTAGTCGATGCCGGTGACGACGGTGACGACCAGGGCGGCGATGAGCAGGGTCCAGGCGAGGGCATCCCACGCCTGCGGGAAGGGGAGGGTCCAGCGTGGCCACAGGAAGAAGCCGATGGCGAAGGTCTGGAGCAGCGTCTTGACCTTGCCGCCACGCCCCGCGGCCATCACCCCGTGCCGGATCACCCAGAACCGGACGGCGGTCACGCCCCACTCGCGCAACAGAACGACTGCGGTGATCCACCACGGGACCTCGCCGATGATGGAGAGCCCGATCAGCGCCATCGAGACCAGGGTCTTGTCCGCGATCGGGTCGATGACCTTCCCGACGTCGGTCACCAGGCCGCGGCTGCGCGCCAGGTCGCCGTCGATGCGGTCGGTGAACATCGCCACGGCGAACACCCCGAACGCAGCCCAGCGCAGGCCCGGGCTCCGGCCGTCCTCGGCCAGCAGCAGCCAGCCGAAGACCGGCACGAGCAGGAGCCGCACCCCGGTGAGGTAGTTCGCGATGTTCCAGGCACTCGGGGCCCGAGCAGGCAGCTGGCTCATCCTTGCTCCACGACGAGGTCGACACCCACCGCGTCGACCACGAGCCCCTCGACGAACGAGCCGACGGCGGCCAGCGGCTCGCCGGTGCGCGAGCGGACCAGGCAGACCCCGTCGACGTCGGGGCCCTGGTGCTCCGCACGCCCGACCACCACCGTGTCATCGTCCTCGTCGTGCTCCTCGACGAGCACGCTCACCCGCTCTCCCACCCGGTCCATCGCGCGCTGGGAGGTGAGCTCCTCGATGAGCCCGCCCAGGCGCTCGACGCGCTCCGCGACGACCGACTCGGGCAGCTTGTCCACCAGGTGCTCGGCCTCGGTGCCGTCCTCGTCGGAGTAGCCGAAGACGCCCACGACGTCCAGGCGCGCCGCGCAGAGGAAGCGTTCGAGCTCCTCGAGGTCGGCCTCGGTCTCGCCCGGGAAGCCCACGATGACGTTGCTCCGCACCCCGGCCAGGGGCTCGAGCGCGCGGACCCGGTCGATGAGCGCCAGGAACGGCTCGGTGCCGCCGAACCGGCGCATCCGGCGCAGCACGGTGGGCGAGGCGTGCTGGAAGCTCAGGTCGTACCACGGCATCACGCCCGGGGTGCCTGCCATCGCCTCGAGCAGTCCGGGGCGCACCTCGGCGGGCTGGAGGTAGGACACCCGCACCCGCTCGACACCCTCGATCTCACCCAGCTCGGGGAGGATCTTCTCCAGCAGCGAGAGGTCACCGAGGTCCTTGCCGTAGGACGTGGAGTTCTCGCTCACGAGGAACAGCTCGCGCACGCCCTCACCGGCCAGCCAACGCGCCTCGGCGAGCACGTCGGTGGGGCGGCGCGAGACGAACGAGCCGCGGAACATCGGGATAGCGCAGAACGAGCAGCGCCGGTCGCAGCCGGAGGCGAGCTTGAGGGCCGCGACCGGGGCGTCGTCGAGGCGCTTGCGCAGCACGTTGGGGCCGCCTGCGTGGCCGGGGATCCCGACCTCCAGGTCCGTCGCCGGTTGCTGGCGTTCGACGGGCGAGATCGGCAGCAGCTTGCGACGGTCACTGGGGGTGTGGCTTTCCAGGTGGGCCCCGTCCAGGACCGCCTCGAGGTGGCTGGACAGGTCCGCGTAGGAGTC
>JBDTDY010000335.1:0-9148 GCA_039922835.1 Ornithinibacter sp. | reverse complement strand
CGCCACCAGGGCCGATGTCGAGGCGGGCGAGGAGGGGCCCGAGCAGGGGGGACCCGGGAAGTTCGACGGCCCCGGCTGAGGGCTCCGGAGCCAGAACCTGCACCTCCGTGGCGCTACCGCGGGAGATGAGCACGCCCCGCCCCGGGATCTTCGGCACCCCGGTGATGCCCCTGGCCCCCAGTGCCTCGCCGTCCCCGACGTCGGGACACAGAAGCAGCCCGGCCTGCTCGCGGCACACCTCCACATCCACTCCACGAAAGCGGGTCGCGACAGCTCGCGGCGTCGTCGCGACGACCAGCAGACCGCGGTCCCGCTCGACGAGCCCCGCGATCTCGCGCACGACAGGCTCCGCGGCGGTCCCGTCCAACCGGTTGGCGTCATCGACCAGCAGCACCAGGTCCCTCCGCTGCAGGCGCAGCTCCACCAGCGGCTCGGGGGCCGAGGGGGTGGTGACGAGACACCCGCCCAGACCCTGCCACTCCCCGGGTGAGGAGGTCACCACGGCCACGGTCCACCCGCCGGACACACACGATCGCGCGAGGGTCTGCAGGGCCGTGGTGCGTCCCGACCCACCCGGACCCACGACTGCGAGGCGTCTCCCGTGCGTCGTGGGGTCGAGCAGCAGAGGTGCCGTGTCGCCGCCGCCCACGCCGAGGAGGATGCCGGGTGTGCAGCCTACGTGACCGGCGCCCTCGGCATCGACGACGCTGGAGCGCCGGACGAGCGAAGGCAGCGGACGCAGCCGGACCGGGCGCCGGTCCGCACCGGCCGTCGCGACCCCGGCAGCCATCTCAGTGGGCCCGAGCAGCTCCGCCGTCGCGACGACGTCCTCGGGAGAGCAGAGGACGAACTGGACGTGCTGAGCGTCGGCGACACGCAGGGCCCTCCCCGGTGGTGGGTCGCGCAGGGCATCTCGGGCCGCGACGCCGGCCAGGGCGGCATCCAGGGGGTCGGTCCGACCCAGGAGAAAGAGTTCCGCCCCGAGGGATGCCCAACGGGGCTGGAGGAGGGATCTGCCACCGGTGACCAGCCCGCGCACCCCGACGGAGCCGCCGTCGCGGAGCACCCGGACGAGGTCGTCCGCCAATCGACCGTGGTCGCTCTCGGGCTGCGCCTCGACGAACTGATCCCATCCGTCCACCACGAGGAGGATCCCGGGGGGCTTCGCGTCTGCCGGACCACCACGGGGGGCGTGAAGTCGTTCGTCGACCTCGGCGCGCAGCAGGTCCAGGAGGTGACGGATCGCACGATGCTCCTCGGCGCGCAACCGGGTGCCGAGGTGGCCCAGCGCGTCGAGGTCGGCAAGGCCGCTGGCCACGTCGATGACGTGGACGTGCAGGTCAGACGCGGTGTCGCGGGAGGCGCTCGCGAGGACCACGGAACGCGCAGTGTTCGTGCGACCCGACCCGGGAGGGCCGGCCAACAGCCAGGTCGTGTGGCGTGGCGGGGCGAGGGCCGTGATCGTCTGCCGGTCCGGCTGGTCCACGAGTGCGACGGCAGGCCCGGGTTCCCGCCCCGGGTCGTGGTGGCGCGCTGTGCCGACTGGCACGGAACAGGGCAGCGGAGCGAGCCACGGGGGCCGGGGGGCTGAGCCGCCGCGGGCTGTGTGGGCAGCGACCACGGCCGCCACCACGCCGGCTGCGGGGTCGAGACTCCCGATTCCGGGCCGGTCGCCCACATCGGCATGCACCTGGGCGAGGGCCGAGCCGGGTGCGTCGGGCGGGCCGACGGTGAGAAACGGGGTGGCCGCGGCTGCGTCATGGGACAGCGTCGCCGCGTGGAAGGACCGGATCTCACCATCGCCGCCGCGGGCCAGGCCGCGACCCGGCGCGCCAGAGGGGATCGATGCGGCACCCGGGTCGTCGAGGACGTCGACGGAGTCGGCGCGGTCCCTCACCCGGAAGGCGATCCGGAGGTTGACGTTGGCCTGGATCTCCGTGGTGATCGCCCCGGCGGGACGCTGGGTGGCCATCACGAGGTGGACGCCAAGGGATCGACCGAGGGCCGCGATCCGGATCAGCCCGGACACGAAGTCGGGCAGCTCCTGAACCAGCGCCCGCAGCTCGTCGATGACCACCACGAGGCGCGGCACGGGCGCGTTGGTCGGGCCGCGGCGACGCTGGTAGTCCTCCAGGTCGCGAGCTCCGGCTGCCGCGAACACCCGCTCGCGGCGACGCAGCTCGGCGCCGAGTGACCGAAGGGCGCGGTCGACGAGCTGGTCGTCCAGGTCGGTGACCAGCCCGACCACCTGCGGGAGGGCGCTGCAGCTGCCGAATGCCGAGCCGCCCTTGAAGTCGACCAGCACGAAGGTCAGGTCCTCCGGAGGGCAGGAGAGGGACAACGACGTGACGAGGGTGCGCAGGAACTCGGACTTGCCCGACCCGGTGGTGCCACCGATCAACACGTGCGGGCCGTCGCGACGCAGGTCGATCGACCAGGGTCCGTCGGGGCTGATGCCCACGAGGGCGACGGGTGGTGAGACGCCGGGGGCCGCTGCGGTGGACGTGGCACGTGCGGGGGCCCCGGCTCGAGCCGGCGGGTCTCCAGAGCGACGCGCTCGGGACCACCGCGCCGCGACCGCATCCGGCGTGATCTCGGTGAGGCCCATGAGCGAGGGGAGGCCGAGCGAGGTCGGCAAGGGAGGTGCCTCACCGGGGTGACCCTCCAGGCACAAGGGTGCGAGCGCTCGTGAGACACGGTCGGTCCACCAGCTCCCGACCAGGTCGGGTGTCATGCACACCTCCCCTTCGGCCGACGCCAACGACCACTGCCCAGCTGCCTGCGTCAGCACCGTGGTGCATCCGCTGGGGAGCTCCTCGATCGTCGGCGCCGCGACGATGAGGAGCGGCTCACCCTCCAGGCACGAGGCCCAGTCCTGCGGACCGAGCGCCCCGGCATCCGGCACCACGACCACGTGGGTGGGCCCGGGGCCCGAGCGCGGCGCCCCCGAAGCAGTCGCAACCGCAGGCGAGTCCACGACGTGCGGGAGGAGACGGGTCCACCGCCAGGACTCCTCGCTCGAGGAGACGACCACGCGAAGAAGCGTGGGTGGCATGTCGACGACCAGCTGTCCCAGCAGGGACCCGAGCAGGCGGTCGGTCGTCAGTGTGTCTCCCACGACGCCCAGGCGCCGGGCCCGGTCCAGGTCGACCGTGACCGGCACGAGGCGAGCCGTGGGGCGGGTCACGGTAGTGCCCTCGACCCACGTCGTCTCGGCCGGGACATCTCCGAGGCCGATGCGGATCGGTCTGGGAGATGGGTGCTGCCACAGGCCGGGTTGCCGGTGCTCCGCGACGACCAGCACCCGCTGAGGATCTGGGTGCCGGCTGCGACGCCGCGCGCACTCGTGGGCCAGGTGCTCGGCGAGGAGACGACCCGCCTGCTCGGTCGCGAGCCGGTGCGCCACCAGGGCCTTGCGGTGCTCCTTGCCCGAGCCCAAGCGGTCGCCCAGTGACGTCGCCAACACCACGGTCGGCCCGAGGAGGGCGAACGCCAGCATCTGGGGACCGAAGAGGAACGCCAGGACGACGGCCACCGGGACGGGCGCGAGGGCACCGACCCAGGGCACCCGGTTCGCACGCCGCTCGACGGGTGGGGCGGGTGCGTGGACGACGGTGGCGGAACCGGTGCGCCCGGGTGCCTGAGTGGGCCTGATCGCCAGCCGCCCATCGCCGCGAACGCGCACTGGGAGACCGGCTCCCGGGCGCCTCCGCAGCGCCAGCGTCGACCCTCCCACGACGATGGTCGTGGAGGTGTCGACGACCCAGGCCCCGGTGAGTCGGACCCCGTCCACCACGACACCATTGGTGGACCCACGGTCCTCCACGGTGATCCCGGCGGGGGTCGCCGTGAAGCGCGCATGGTCTCGGCTGAGGGAGTCGTCCTCGATGCGCAGCCCGACGTCCGGGGACCTACCGACCGTCAGCCCGGAGGGGCTCACCGACGTGCTGTGCCCACAGTCGGGGCCTCCGACCACGGCGAGCTCCACGGGGTTCGGCGGGGAAGTGGCCCGCTCGGCGACGGCATCCCCAGTGTGTGGTTGCCCCGTGGGGCCCTCGCCCCACGTCAGCCCGGGGATGACGGTCAGCGACGCACCGTGCACCAAGGGAGGGGAACCAACTGGCACCTCCATGGAGATCGGCCGCCCCCGCGAGCCCAGGGCCGGGACGGGCACGTCGAGGTGGTCGGACAGGGCGCGACCCAGAGCGCCAGCCGTGTGCTGCCCGCTCCAGCGCACGACCACCTGCGCCGGTCGGGGGGACCGACGGGGAACGTGCACGGTGAGGGTCATCTCCATGCGTGCCACCGTAGGCATCGTGTGCGACCTGCCCCGGAAGTTATCCACAGCTCCACACCGGCCGGGCCCGTCGGGAGCACCCGGGACCGCAGTTGTCCACAAGCTGGCTCGCCTCCGGATGCGGATGTCGCGCCCGTGGGGTTCGCTATGCGGTGGAGGGGTTGGCAGGGGGCCGACCGGGGAGGAGGCACGTGGACGCCGTGCACACGCTCGAGACCGAGGTGCGGGAACTGATCCGCCGGTCCGGGCTCGACCCTGCCCGCGACGAGACGCAGGTCCGGCGACTCGTGCGCGACGCCGTCACCGACTACGACGAGCGCTCGCTGCACGGCGGGATGCCGGTGCTCGCCGATGTCGATGCGGCCTCCCGAGCGGTGTGGGACACGGTCGCCGGGTTCGGCCCCCTCCAGAAGTACTTCGACGACCCGACCGTTGAGGAGATCTGGATCAATGAGCCCTCACGAATCTTCATCGCGCGCAACGGTATCGCCGAGCTGACGACCACCCTCCTCAGTCACGACGACGTCCGGGACCTGGTCGAGCGGATGCTCAAGTCCTCCGGACGGCGCGTGGACCTGTCCTCACCCTTCGTGGATGCGGTGCTCCCGGATGGGAGCCGACTGCATGTCGTGATCCCGGACATCACCCGCGAGCACTGGTTCGTCAACGTGCGAAAGTTCGTCGTCAAGGCCGACTCCATGGACGACCTCGTCCGTCTCGGCACGCTGAGCCGGCAGGCGGGGCACTTCCTCGAGGCAGCCGTTGCGTCAGGTCTGAACGTGCTCGTCGCGGGCGGCACGCAAGCAGGAAAGACGACGATGCTCAATTGCCTCGCGTCGGCAATTCCGGTGCGCGAGAGGGTTGTCACCTGCGAAGAGGTCTTCGAGCTGCGGATCCCGCATCGTGATGTCGCGGCGATGCAGTGTCGGCAGCCCTCGCTGGAGGGGACGGGTGAAGTGCCGTTGCGACGCCTCGTGAAGGAAGCGCTGCGGATGCGACCGTCACGAATCATCGTGGGCGAGGTGCGCCAGGAGGAGAGCCTGGACCTGCTCATCGCTCTGAACTCCGGGCTACCCGGAATGTGCACGATCCACGCGAACAGCGCGCGAGAGGCCGTCACGAAGATGTGCACCCTTCCCCTGCTCGCGGGTGAGAACGTGTCCGCGAAGTTCGTCGTGCCGACGGTGGCGTCCTCGATCGACATCGTCGTGCACGCAGCCCTGGAGCGCGACGGCCGGCGCACCGTGCGCGAGATCGTCGCGGTGCCCGGCCGGGTCGAGGGGGACGTCGTGGAGATCGCGGACCTGTTCCTCCGGCGTGAAGGGGAGCTGTGCCGTGCTGACGGTTTCCCTCCCCACCTTGACCGCTTCGAGAGGGCGGGTTTCGACGTGCCTGCCTTGCTCGCCCAGGGTGCACGATGACGGGCCTGCTGATCGGACTGCTGCTCGGGACGGGGCTCCTCCTCATCTGGACGAGCTTCTGGGTCCGGGAGCCGGGGCGCCCGAAGACCGTCGTGCGGGTCACCGCGGCGGATCGGCTCGCCGACGAGATCGTCCAGGCCGGCTTCACCGGCCTGTCGGTGCGGACGCTCGCGGCCTCCTGCGTACTGGCGCTCGTGCTCGTCGCGGCACTGGTCCAGGCCACCGTGGGGGTCGCCCCGATCGCCGCCTGCTTCGGGCTGATGGCTGGCTCCCTGCCTCTCACGCTCGTGAGGCGACGCGCTCGCAAGAGGCGGGCCCGGCTGCGTGACCTGTGGCCGGATGCCGTGGACAACATCACGTCTGGGGTTCGGGCGGGCATGGCCCTGCCCGAGGCGCTCGGGCAGCTGGGGGTGCGAGGCCCACTCGACCTGCGCGAGCCATTCACCGACTTCGCGCACGACTACCGCCTCACCGGTCGGTTCAACGAGTCACTGGACCGCCTCAAGGAGCGCCTCAGTGACCCTGTGGGCGATCGCCTGGTGGAGAGCCTGCGGATCGCGCGCGAGGTCGGGGGAAGCGACCTCGGCCGACTCCTGCGCACCCTCTCGGGCTTCCTGCGTGAGGACGCGCGCACCAGGGCCGAGCTGGAGACGCGCCAGTCATGGACGGTGAACGCCGCCCGGCTCGCTGCCGCGGCGCCCTGGCTCATCCTCGCGATGCTCTCGACGAACCCCGAGTCCGTCACCGCGTACTCCACACCCCTGGGCGCCGGCGTGCTCGCGTTCGGTGCCGTCCTCACCGGCATCGCCTACTGGTCGATGATGCGGATCGGCCGACTCCCCGAGGACGAGCGGGTGCTGCGATGACCGACCTCGCGCGCACCGGTGCCATCCTCGGCTTCGGGCTGGGTCTGGGACTCGTGCTCATCTGGCGGGGGCTGCCCCGCCATCGTCGACCGGGCCTCGCTGGTCGTGTCGTGCCCTACCTGCGGGACACTCCTCGCCCGTCGCGGCTCCTCGACGACCGAAAGGCCCCCACCGGTGGCCTCGCAGCCGTGACCGCCCCACTGATCCGTGACCTGGGTCGCGGCGTGGAGCGTGTCATGGGAGGGGCGGACTCCGTGCGGCGCCGCCAGCTGCGAGCGGGTTTGCCGGCCGATGTCGACCGGTTCCGGGCCGAGCAGGTCCTGTGGGGAGTTGGTGGCACGGTCGCCGGGGCGACTCTCGGCATCCTGTTCCAGCTCGCCCGCGGCTCTGGCGTCTTCGTCGTGCTCATGATGACCCTGCTCGGGCTCGGTCTGGGAATCACCGGAGCAGACTTTGCCCTGAGTCGCCGGGCCGAGCGCCGCGAGGTGCGGATGCTCTCCGAGTTCCCCACCGTGGCAGAGCTGCTGGCACTCGCAGTAGGTGCCGGGGAGGGCGCGGTGGGGGCCCTCGAACGAGTCTGCCGGCTCTCTCGCGGTGAGCTCGCCGATGAGCTGCGGAAGTGTCTCGCCGATGCCCGCGCCGGAGCGAACCTTCCCACCGCCCTCCAGGGCCTCGCCGACCGCACGGGCCTGCAGAGCCTCTCCCGCTTCGTCGACGGAGTCGTCATCGCCGTGCAGCGCGGCACCCCACTGGCAGAGGTCTTGCGGGCCCAAGCCCAGGACGTGCGCGAGGAGGGCCGGCGGGCACTCATGGAGGCGGGAGGCAAGAAGGAGATCACCATGATGTTCCCCGTCGTGTTCGTCATCCTCCCCGTTGCAGTCCTTTTCGCCGTCTTCCCCAGCATCACATTCTTCCGATTCACACTCTGACCCCCTCTGAAAGGACCTGACCATGCGGATGACCCGGTGGCTCACCACTCGCGCCCAGCTCGCGGCTCTACGACTCCTCGAGCGGGGGCAGCGGCGCGCGGAACGCGGCGACGTGCCCGGCTGGGTGCTCATCACCCTGATGACAGCGGGGCTCGTCACCGCGCTCTGGGTGGTGGCGAAGGAACAGCTGGTGTCGCTCTTCCAGAGCGCGCTGTCGTCCGTGAAGGCCTGACAGGGCGGTGGGTGGGTCGACGAGGCCAGAGCGCGGGGCGGCCGTCGCCGACTTCGCGATGGTCTCCTCGCTCGTCCTCTTCCTCTTCCTGGCCGTCTTCCAGCTGGGGCTCGCGCTGCACACCCGCAACACGCTCATCTCGTGCGCCTCCGAGGGGGCGAGATACGGGGCCAGGGCGGATGCGGTCCCGGGGCAGGGCGTCTCACGCACCCAGGAGCTGATCAGCGCGTCGCTCTCGCCCAGGTATGCCCGGCAGGTGTCGGCCCGCGAGACGACGGTCTCCGGTGTGCGCGTCGTCGAGGTGCGAGTGCTCGCCCCGATCCCGGTGATCGGGCTCCTCGGGCCCGACGACCGCCTCGACGTCGTGGGCCGCGCGTTCGAGGAGTCGCAGTGATGCGCCACCCGACCCGTCGTGACGAGCGCGGGAGTGCCGTCGTCGAGTTCGTGTTCCTCGGTGTCGTCCTCCTCATCCCGCTCATCTATCTGGTGATGATGCTGGCCCGCCTCCAAGCCGGTTCGTATGCCGTGAGCACCGCCGCCCGCGAAGCCGGTCGCGCCTACGTCACGACGACCCTGGGGGAGTCCGCGAACGCACGGGCCGAGGCCGCTGCGCGGATCGCGTTCCTCGACCACTCCTTCCAGGACAGCGGCATACTCACGATCGCGTGCGACGGCTCCCCGTGCCTGCGGCCCGACGGGCTGGTCGAGACCACCGCCACGATCTCCGTCCCGCTGCCCCTCATCCCCACGTTCGCCCGCCGGGTGATCCCCCTCTCGGTGCCGGTGACCGCCACCCACCTCTCCACGGTCGACCGCTTCCGAGGACTGCCATGAGCCGGATGCTGCAGTCCGCACCACTGGGCCTACCCGCGCAGCGCGCGGAGCGAGGCTCGATCAGCCTGTTCATCCTCGGGCTCTCGCTCGTGGCGATCCTGCTCATCTCCGGCACCGTGGCGGTGACCTCCGCCCACCTGTCCCGGATGCGACTGCTCGATGTCGCCGACGGTGCGGCACTGAGTGCGGCCAACGCCCTGGACGACACGGCCTACAGCCAGGGGGTGGGGGAGTCGGTGCCGCTGAGCAACGACTCCGTGCGGGCGCGCGCTGCGGCCTACGTCGGCAGCCTGACTCGACCCGGCCGCATCGTGGCGTGGCGCCTGGGCCCGGAGACGGGCACCCCCGACGGGCGCACTGCGGTCGTGGCGCTCACCGGCGAGGCGGAGCTGCCGATGGTCGGTGGTGCGCTGCGTGAGCTCGGCCTCTCCATCACCATCTCGGTGCGTTCGCAGGCTCGCGCCGACCTCGTCACCCCCTGACCCCGGGCGCCGGTCGCCCTCAACGAGTCCCGGTGCGGATGCCGGGGACCTCGCGGGGGAGAGGGGATCAGGTCCAGCTCATAGGCC
>JBDTDY010000334.1:0-17749 GCA_039922835.1 Ornithinibacter sp. | reverse complement strand
GGCATCGAGTCCCGCTCGGTGCCGCGCCGCGGGTTCCCTCCTACCGACGGACCCGACACCTACACGGCGGGCACGCTCTTTCCCCGATCCTCGAAGAAGGCGGCCAGGGCGATCAACGCCGCGAGCGGCAACCGCCCCCTCGTCGTGCTCGCCAACCTCTCCGGGTTCGACGGGTCACCGGACTCCATGCGCAGCCTGCAGCTGGAATACGGCGCGGAGATCGGCCGGGCCATCGTCAACTTCGACGGCCCGATCGTCTTCGTCGTCATCTCGCGCTACCACGGTGGGGCGTTCGTCGTCTTCTCCAAGGCGCTCAACCCGCAGATGACGGTGCTCGCGATCGAAGGGTCCTTCGCGTCGGTGATCGGCGGCGCCCCGGCGGCGGCGGTCGTCTTCGCTCGGGACGTCGACGCCCGCACGGCCGCGGACCCTCGGGTCACCGACCTCCAGGGTCGCCTCGCGGATGCCGTGGACGGCGCCCGTGCGGTGCTGGCGACGGAGCTCGCGGAGGTGCGCACCGCGGTGCGCTCGGAGATGCTGGGCAAGGTGGCGACGGAGTTCGACCGCGTGCACGACATCCACCGCGCCGTGGACGTCGGGTCGGTCGACGCAGTCATCGCAGCCGCAGACCTGCGGCCCGCGATCATCGCGGCACTGGACCCGCAGGGCTGAGCGCCGAGCGGGTGGGCGGTCCGCTGCGCCGTCCGCCCACGCCTAGGATCGGGGCCATGAAGGTCCTCTCCGCCGTCGCCTGGCCGTATGCCAACGGTCCTCGCCACCTCGGGCACGTCGCCGGTTTCGGGGTGCCCTCCGACGTCTTCAGCCGCTTCATGCGGATGGCGGGGCACGACGTGCTCATGGTCAGTGGCTCCGACGAGCACGGCACGCCGATCCTCGTCCTGGCCGACCAGGCGGGGATCAGCCCGCGAGAGCTGGTCGACACCAACCACGCGGTCATCGCGGCCGAGCTCACCGACCTCGGGTGCTCCTACGACCTCTACACCCGCACCACCACCGCGAACCACTACGCCGTGGCCCAGGAGCTGTTCACCCAGGTCTGGAAGAACGGCTACATGGTCGAGCAGAGCACCCAGGGCGCGATCTCCCCGTCGACCGGACGAACCCTGCCCGACCGCTACATCGAGGGCACCTGCCCGATCTGCGGCTACGGCGAGGCCCGCGGCGACCAGTGCGACAACTGTGGCAACCAGCTCGACCCGACCGACCTCATCGAGCCCCGGTCCCGGATCAACGGCGAGACGCCGCAGTTCGTGCAGACCCAGCACTTCCTGCTCGACCTCCCCGCACTCGCGGACGCCTTGGGGGAGTGGCTTCAGGAGCGTGAGCGCTCCGGCACGTGGCGGCCCAACGTCATCAAGTTCAGCCGCAACATCCTCGATGAGATCAGGCCGCGCGCGATGACGCGCGACATCGACTGGGGCATCCCGGTGCCGCTCGACGGGTGGCGCGACAACCCGACCAAGCGGCTCTACGTCTGGTTCGACGCGGTCGTGGGCTACCTCTCCGGGTCGATCGAGTGGGCCCGACGGGTGGGGGAGCCCGAGCGCTGGCGGGAGTGGTGGAACGACCCGGAGGCCGTCTCCTACTACTTCATGGGCAAGGACAACATCACCTTCCACTCCCAGATCTGGCCGGCGGAGCTTCTCGGGTATGCCGGGAAGGGGTCCCGTGGTGGCGAGCCGGGCGTCTTCGGCGAGCTGAACCTGCCGACGGAGGTCGTCTCCAGTGAGTACCTCACGATGGAGGGCCGCCAGTTCTCCACGTCACGGGGCTACACGATCCTGGTTCGCGACGTCCTGGACCGCTACGGCCCCGACGGCCTCCGGTACTTCATCTGCGCTGCGGGCCCGGAGAACGCCGACGCCAACTTCACCTGGCGCGAGTTCGTGCAGCGCAACAACACCGAGCTCGTCGCGGGCTGGGGCAACCTCGTCTCCCGCACCGCCGCGATGGTCGCCAAGAACTTCGGCGAGATCCCGGAGCCGGGCGTGCTGGAGCCGATCGACGAGGAGATCCGGGCGATCGTCCTCGCGGGGTTCGCCGGGGTCGGGGACCTGCTGGGGAGGCACCGCCAGAAGGCGGCCATCGCGGAGGCGATGCGCGTCGTCGGCGAGGTCAACGCCTACGTCTCGCGCACCGAGCCCTTCAAGCTCAAGGGCGCGGACGAGCGCGAGCGCCTGGCGACGGTGCTGCACACGTTGGTCCAGTGCGTCTCCGACCTCAACACGATCATGGCTCCGTTCGTGCCGCACGCCTCCAACCGGGTCCACACCGTGCTGGGCGGTCAGGGCGAGCTCGTCCCCATGCCGCGGCTGGAGATCGTGCCCGGACTGGATGCCGGTGACGAGGGTCGCAGCTACCCGATCATCACCGGTGACTACTCCGCGACGCCGAGGTGGGCCTCCACGCCCGTGCTCGTCGGCACGCCGATCAGCAAGCCCGCGCCGGTCTTCACCAAGCTCGACGAGTCCGTCGTCGAGGAGGAGCTGGCGCGAGCGGGACAGGGCTGAGACCGGTGTCGGCCCAGCCCAGTCGGCGCGGTGTGCCCGAGCCGCCGGACCCGCTGCCGGTCGCTGTCGTCGACAACCACACCCACCTCGACATCAGCCGCGGTGGCGAGTCCATCTCCGTCGAGGACATCGCCGAGCCGCTACGCGTCGCCGCATCGGTAGGGGTGGACCGGGTGGTGCAGATCGGGTGCGACCCCGTGGGCGCCCGGTTCGCCGTGCTGGCGGCAGAGCGGCATCCCAGTGTTCTGGCAGGAGTTGCCCTGCACCCCAACGAAGTTCCCGGGCTCGTTGACGACGGTGCCTTCGAGACGGCATTCGCCGAGATCGAGGCCTTGGCGGCCCACCCGCGGGTGCGAGTCGTCGGGGAGACCGGACTGGACTACTTCCGCACCGGCCCCGACGGCGTGCCGGCGCAGCAGGAGTCCTTCCGCCGGCACATCGACCTCGCCAAGCGGCTCGACCTCACCCTGCAGATCCACGACCGGGACAGCCACGAGGACGTGTTGCGGGTGCTGGAGGAGGAGGGGGCGCCGGAGCGCACGGTGATGCACTGCTTCTCCGGCGACCTCGCGATGGCGCGGGAGTGCATCCGGCGCGGCTACCACCTCTCCTTCAGCGGCACGCTCACGTTCAAGGGCTCGAGCGGTCTGCGCGATGCCCTCGCCGTGACCCCGCTCGAGCTCCTCCAGGTGGAGACCGATGCCCCCTACCTCACGCCCCACCCGTGGCGCGGAGCGAGCAACACCCCGGCCCTGGTGCCGCTCACTGTCCGGGCGATGGCCGACGTGCTCGGCGTGGCGGTCCCGACACTGTGCTCGACCCTCAGCGACAATGCCGAGCGGCTCTACGGCCCCTGGTGACGTGGATCTCGTTACCCATGTGACTCATGAGGCCAGTGTGTCCAGTGAGGCACGCAACCTGAGAGAACGTCGTTACCAAAATTTGACCTGACGTGAATCCCTCCTGCACTGTGGAGCCAAAGGCCGGGGCTGGTGTGCCTCGGACGTCCGCGTGAGAACGAGCCCCGCCAGTGCAGCCGGGGTGACGTGACACGCACGCCCCGACCCTGTCGGGCCACGGCGTCCGGCATCGGTGCCCGGGAAGCACGACCACTGGAGCACTCTTGCTGTTGTCTCGCCCCCTCCGTTACGCCGCCCATGGTGCGGCAGCCCTCGTCGTCGTCGCCGGATCGGTCGGTGTGGCGCACTACGACAAGTCGGTGGACATCTCCGTCGACGGGAAGCCGGCGTCGATCCACGTCTTCGGGTCCACCGTTGCTGACGCACTCGCCAAGCAGGGCATCACGCTCGGGGAGCACGACGTCGTCGTGCCGTCGGCGCAGAGCGCGATCAGTGACGGCGACCGCATCTCGGTCCGTTACGGGCGCAAGCTCACCGTGACGGTCGACGGGGTGACCCAGGAGTACTGGACGACGGCCACCACGGTCGACGCTGCGCTGAAGGACCTCGACATCCGGGCCGACGGGGCCGTCCTGTCGGCGTCACGCTCGCAGCCGCTGGGCCGTCAGGGCCTCGCGCTCGACGTGACCATGCCCAAGAAGGTCACCCTCACCGCAGACGGCAAGACCCGCACGATCACCTCCGTGAGCCCGCTGGTGTCCGACCTGCTCCGCGACGCAGCCGTCAGCACCGCGGCCATCGACGTCGTCGAGCCCGGCCTGCAGGCTCCGGTCACCGACGGCATGAACGTCGTCGTGAAGCGGGTCGTGGTGAAGAAGGACACGGTCAAGAAGGCCATCGACTTCACGACGAGCACGACGAAGGACTCCTCGCTGTATGTCGGGACGTCCAAGACCGTGACGAGCGGCAAGAAGGGTGAGAAGGCCATCTCACGTGAGCTGATCTACGTCGACGGCAAGGTCACCAAGACCAAGGTCGTCTCGGAGAAGGTCGTCGCCAAGCCCCGCAACGCCGTCGTGGCCGTGGGCAGCAAGGCCCGCCCCAAGGCGATCGCGCCCGCGTCCTCGCCCAAGTCGTCGTCCTCCACGACCACCACGCGCTCGGCCGGCAACACCTCCGGCGCGGGCATCAACCTGGCCAACTCGGGCATGTGGGACCGCATCGCCCAGTGTGAGTCCGGTGGCAACTGGTCGATCAACACCGGCAACGGCTACTACGGCGGTCTGCAGTTCGACCGCGGCTCCTGGCTGGCGAACGGCGGTGCAGACTTCGCCTCGCGCGCTGACCTCGCCTCCCGCGCCCAGCAGATCACCGTGGCCAACCGCTACTACGCCAAGGCGGGCCTCGGCCCCTGGGGCTGCGCGCACGCCGCCTGACCCACCTCAGATGTCGGGGTCACCTGCGAAAACCCCGCCGAGACAAGGGAAAGTTTCCCCGGTCTCGGCGGGGTTTGCGTTCTCTGGCCGGATGCCGGTGCTGGCTAGGGTGGGGGCATGACCCAGGACCCCGCCGTCGCGCTGCTCGGCGCGGGGGAGGTGCGCGAGATCGCCCAGCGACTCGGCATCCGGCCAACCAAGCACTGGGGCCAGAACTTCGTGGTCGACGGGAACACCGTCCGCCGCATCGTGCGCGTCTCGGGAGTCGATGAGCACGACAGCGTGGTGGAGATCGGGCCCGGGCTCGGCTCCCTCACCCTGGCCCTGCTCCCAGCGGTCGGCCACGTCACCGCCATCGAGGTCGACCCGGTCCTCGCCGGAGAGCTGGCGAGCACGGTCCTCGCCAAGGCGCCCGGACTCGCCCCACGGCTCGAGGTGCTCCATGCCGACGCGCTCGGCGTGACCGAGCTGCCCGGACCTCCACCCACGGCGCTGGTCGCCAACCTGCCCTACAACGTCTCGGTGCCGGTGGTGCTGCGCTTCCTCGAGCTCTTCCCCAGCCTGGAGCGACTCCTCGTCATGGTCCAGCTCGAGGTGGCCGAGCGCCTCGCGGCGCCACCCGGGTCGCGCACCTACGGCGTGCCGAGCGTCAAGGCTGCCTGGTATGCCGATGTCCGCCTCGCCGGGACCGTCCCGCGCAGCGTGTTCTGGCCGGTCCCCAACGTCGATTCGGGCCTGGTCTCGCTCACCCGTCGCCAGCCGCCGGACACCACCGCGGACCGTGCCGCCGTGTTCTCGTGCATCGACGCGGCCTTCGCCCAGCGGCGCAAGACGCTCCGGGCAGCGCTCGCGACGTGGGCCGGGTCCGCTGCCGCGGCCGAGGAGGCACTGCTCGCGGCGGGGGTCGACCCGCGCACCCGGGGGGAGCAGCTCGACGTCGCAGCCTTCGCGGCCATCACCGCCGCTCGGCCTGACTAGGGTGAGGCCATGACCAGCGCCTCGCTCGTTCCCGAGCCCGTCACGGCGCGCGTCCCGGCGAAGATCAACCTCGAGCTCGCCGTCGGCCCCCGCCGGGACGACGGCTACCACTCCCTCTCGACGGTCTTCCAGGCGGTCAGCCTCTACGACGACGTGACCGTCGCGGAGTCCGAGGAGTGGGGCGTCAGCGTCAGCGGTCCGCTCGCGGCCGGGGTGCCGACGGACGACGACAACATCGCCCTGCGCGCGGCGCGCCTCCTGGGGCAGCGCCACGAGGCCGACCCCGTACACGTGAGCATCCGCAAGGGCATTCCGGTGGCGGGAGGCATGGCCGGTGGCTCGGCCGACGCCGCGGCGACCCTGGTCGCGCTGGACCACCTCTGGGGACTGGGCCTGGACCGTGACGAGCTCGAAGACCTGGCGAGCGCCCTCGGCAGCGATGTGCCCTTCCTCGTCGCCGGTGGCACGGCGATGGGCAGCGGTCGCGGTGAGCTCCTGGCTCCGGTCCTCGCGCGTGGCAGCTATCACTGGGTGCTCGCGCTCTCTGACGGCGGCCTCTCCACCCCTGCCGTGTATGCCGAGTGCGACCGGCTGCGGGGAGACGCGCCGGTTCCGGAGCCGGTCGCGAACCCGGCCCTGATGAGCGCCCTGCGCACGGGGGAGCCTCGCGAGCTGGGGCCGCAGCTCTCCAACGACCTGCAGGACGCAGCCCTGTCCCTGCGACCCGACCTGCGCGACGTGCTGTCCTCAGGGATGGAGTACGGCGCGCTGGCCGGCATCGTGTCGGGCTCGGGACCGACCGTCGCCTTCCTCGTCGAGGACAACGAGGCGGGCATCGACCTGGCGGTCTCTCTCACTGCGAGCGGGGTCGTACGCGACGTCCGCCGCGCCAACGGGCCGGTGCACGGTGCCCACGTGATCCACCACCGGATCGACTAGTGGTCAACCTCATCTCGGTCGAGGCCGCGTCGCTGGCCCTCGGCACCGCGCAGGTGCTCGACGCCCTCTCCCTCGGCGTGGCGGGCGGTGACCGCATCGGGGTCGTCGGTCGCAACGGTGGCGGCAAGACGACCCTGCTGCGGGTGCTCGAGGGTTCCCGCGAGGTCGACTCGGGCCGGGTGGCCCGCACGGGTGGGTTGACCATCGGGGTGCTGACCCAGGACGACACCCTGGACCCTGCGGCCACGGTGGGTCACGTCGTCCTCGGCGACCTGGCCGAGCACGTCTGGGCCTCCGACGCGCGGATCCGGTCGGTGCTCGAGGGGCTGCTGGGCGGCTCTGACGCCCCTGCGGTGGGGGGCATGTCCGCTCTGGTCGGGCGGCTCTCGGGAGGGGAGCGACGCCGGGTCGCGCTCGCAGCCCTCCTGGTCTCCGGCCCGGACCTCCTGCTGCTGGACGAGCCGACCAACCACCTCGACGTCGAGGGCGTGGACTGGCTCGCGAAGCACCTCGTCACCAAGCACTCCACCGGCTCCAACGCGGTGGTCGCGATCACCCACGACCGCTGGTTCCTCGACGCGATGGCCACCACGACCTGGGAGGTCGACAGCGGGAGCGTGCACGCCTACGACGGCGGCTACGCGGCATACGTGCTGGCCCGGGCCGAGCGCGAACGGATGGCCGGCGTCCTGGCCGAGCGGCGCGACAACCTGCTCCGCAAGGAGCTCGCGTGGCTGCGCCGGGGTCCGCCGGCGCGCACGAGCAAGCCCAAGTTCCGCATCGACGCGGCCAACGCGCTGATCTCCGACGAGCCACCGGCCCGGGATGACGTCGAGCTCGTCGGCTTTGCCACGAGCAGGCTTGGCAAGGACGTCGTTGACCTGCTCGACGTGACCGTCACGCTCGGCGACCGGGTGCTGCTCGAGCGAATCACCTGGCGTCTGGCACCGGGTGACCGGGTGGGGATCGTCGGGGTCAACGGCGCCGGCAAGTCCACGCTGCTGCGCGCGGTCGCCGGGGAGGTGCCCCTGGCGTCAGGCAAGCGCAAGCAGGGGATCACGGTGAAGCTCGCGTTCCTCTCCCAGGAGGTGCGCGAGCTGGAGAAGTGGGCCGACCGCCGGGTCATCGAGGCGGTCGAGGACGTGCGCACGGTCGTGCGGCTCGGGAAGAAGGAGCTCAGCGCCTCCCAGTTGGCGAAGCGCCTCGGGTTCACCGGTGCCCGCCAGCAGACCCGGGTGGGCGACCTCTCCGGTGGTGAGCGGCGCCGGCTGCAGCTGACCCGCCTGCTCATGGACGAGCCCAACGTGCTGCTCCTCGACGAGCCCACCAACGACCTCGACATCGACACCCTCACGTCCTTGGAAGACCTCCTGGACGGGTGGCCCGGCACCCTGCTCGTCGTCTCCCACGACCGCTATCTGCTGGAGCGGGTGTGTGACCGCCAGGTCGCGCTCCTGGGCGACGGCGCGGTGCGGGACCTGCCCGGGGGGGTCGAGCAGTACCTCGAGCTCAGGGCTGCTGCCCCGGCGGGTCGCGGCAGCCGAGGTGGCAGCACGAGCGGGCCGGCCCCGGGCTCGGCGGCGACCGGTGCGGCCGCCGAGGGGGTCTCCCCGTCGGTGGCGCGCGAGGCTCGCAAGACGATGGCCCGCGTGGAGAAGCAGCTGGCGCGGTTGGCGACGCGCGAGGACCGGGTGCACACCGACATGGCCGGGGCCGCCACAGACCACGAACGGGTCCTGGCGCTCAACCATGAGCTGCGCGAGATCGTCGATGAGCGTGAGGTGCTCGAGCCGGACTGGCTGGAGGCCGCCGAGATCGTGGGCTGAACGGCCCGAGCAGGTGAGGGTCGGGTCAGTGCCCGGCCTCGAACGGCTGGAGCAGTGCGCGCAGCTGAGCGGCGAGCCGCTCCCGCTCGGCTGGGTCCAGGTCTGCCAGCAGCTCGTGCTCGTGCGCCAGCAGGTCGGACATCGCGGCGTCGACGACGGCCATCCCGTCGGGCGTCAGCCGCACCAGCACCCCGCGCCGGTCGCCGGGGTCCGGGTGTCGCCCCACCAGTCCCCGGGCAGCCAGCCGGTCGACCCGGTTGGTCATGGTGCCGCTCGTGACGAGGGTCTGCGTGACGAGCTGTCCCGGGCTCAGCTCGTAGGGGGCCCCGGCCCGTCGCAGCGCGGACAGGACGTCGAACTCCCACCCGTCGAGGGCGTGCACCGCGAAGGCCGCGCCCCGTGCCAGGTCGAGCCGGCGGGCCAGCCGCGACACGCGCGAGAGCACCTCGAGCGGAGTGACGTCGAGGTCGGGTCGCTCCCTGCGCCACGCGGAGACGATACGGTCGACATCGTCAGCGGGCATGCGGGCGACTGTACTCCGACGTCAAGTTTCTTGACATCGAGACAAATAGCCCTCGGCCGGTGGTGCGATGATCGCGACCAGGGGCCTCCCCGGGTCGCCCGACAGCCAGGAGATGTCCATGAGGGAGCACGACAGCTGGAACCCCACGGCATACGCGCGGTTCTCCGGCGAGCGCAGCCGCCCGTTCGGCGATCTCGTGGCGCAGGTGCACGCAGATGACCCGACACTGGTCGTGGACCTCGGCTGCGGCCACGGTCCCGCCACCTTGAGCCTCGCGCAGCTGTGGCCCGGGGCGCGGGTCGTCGGGGTCGACGCGGCCGAGTCGATGCTGGATGCCGCCCGCGGGCTCGACACCGACGGGCGCGTGGAGTGGGTGCAGGCCGACCTGCGTGAGTGGGACCCCGTCTCCCTCGGCCAGGCCCCCGACGTCATCGTCACCAACTCCACCCTCCAGTGGGTCCCGGGGCACCTCGAGCTGATCGATGCCTGGGTGGGCGCGCTCGCAGAGGGTGGGTGGCTGGCCATCCAGGTCCCCGGCAACTTCGACGCCCCGAGCCATGCGTTGATGCGCGAGATCGCTGAGGGGCACGAGCGCTCCGGTGAGCTCACCGCCGCCCTGGACCTCCCCGCCGTCGGCGAACCGTCCACCTACCTGCGTTACCTCACCCGCCTGGGCTGCGCGGTCGACGCGTGGGAGACCACCTACCTCCACGTCCTCCAGGAGAGCGGCGAGGGCGACGACCCGGTGCTGGAGTGGGTGACCGCGACCGGGTTACGCCCGGTGCTGGACATCCTCCAGGACGAGGACGAGCGCACCGCCTTCCTGCAGCCGTATGCCGCTGCCCTGGCGCAGGCATACCCCCGCACTGCGGGTGGGGTGCTCTTCCCCTTCCGGAGGGTCTTCGCCGTCGCGCACAAGCAGGCCGCCGCGCAGGGGTGATCCCGGCGCGACGGGGCGAGGCAGGTCAGGGCGTCAGGCGTGGCCGCCGGTCAGGCGTCCGCGGCGGTCAGCGTCGGCTTGGCCTCGAGTCCGCTCAGACCGTTCCACGCCAGGTTGACGACGTGCGCCGCGACCTCGTGCTTCTTGAACTTGCGTGAGTCCAACCACCACTGGCCGGTGAGCGCGATCATGCCGACGAGCATCTGCGCATACATCGGTGCAGCTTTCGGGTCGAGCTTGTGGCGCTTGAAGGCGGCGACGAGGATGTGCTCGACCTGGCTGGCGATGTCGGACATCAGGCTCGCGAAGGAACCCGTCGCCTGGCCGGCTGGGCTGTCCCGCACGAGGATCCGGAACCCGTCAGTCGAGGTCTCGACGTAGTCGAGCAGCGCCAGGGCGGCTCGTTCGATGATCTCGCGCGAACTGCCACCGGACGCCAGTGCACCCTGGACCGCGGCGAGGAGTGCCTCGATCTCACGGTCGACGACCACGGCATACAAGCCTTCCTTGCCGCCGAAGTGCTCGTACACCACTGGTTTGGACACTCCGGCACTTGCCGCGATCTCCTCGACCGTCGCCCCCTCGAAGCCGCGGTCCGCGAAGTGCTTGCGCCCGATCCCGATGAGCTGCTCGCGCCGCTCGCGGCCGGTCATCCGCGACCTTGCGGCCCTGGCCTTCTTGACGTCCGATTCATCGCTCACCCTGCCAGTCTGCCCGTGCTCGGTCCTTCCCCGTCGCGCCGGGGCGGGAACGGACGGAGTGAGGGGCCCGGCAGGCCTCGGGTCGACTACCCTCGTGCGGTATGCCGCCCGTGCACCGTGGGTGGCGGTCCCCGGTTGGTCTGCTGGCAGGGCCCGCCTGACTTTGAATCAGGACAAGCGACGTAGGTTCGATTCCTACCCGGGGAGCTCGCAAAGCGGAGCAAGCGAACACCCCGGTGAGAATCTGGGGAGTGGACCGGGGGGGCGAAGGATGAGCCCGCGCGGCAGCACCATGAGGTGCCGCGCTAGGGCCGGGTGATGGTGAAGCTGTCGTTCATGGTGCCCCCAGCGGTACGCACCAACCGGTAGGTGAGCTGGGCGGGGGTGGCGTCGATCTCGACG
Organism: Ornithinibacter sp.; assembly: GCA_039922835.1. GTDB lineage: Bacteria > Actinomycetota > Actinomycetes > Actinomycetales > Dermatophilaceae > Fodinibacter. The sequence continues at coordinate 6,613 of JBDTDY010000334.1, read as the reverse complement.
AACCCGTACACGAACCCACCGCGGCTGTTCGTGCCGTTGGCTGCTGCCCAGATGGCGGTCTGTGGCGCGATCTGGCGCGCCTCGTGACCACCGTTGCCGACGACGGCCAGCACGGTGCCCGCGCCGTGCGCGAACCGTGCGTCACGGTCGACGATGACGGGTGACGTGGTGGTGCCGCGGATCTGGTGGCTGCGGCTGTAGTTGTGGTCGTGCCCAGCGAGCACGACGTCGACACCCTCGCGGAAGAGCAGATCGCTCAGGTCGCGCGATGACGCGCAGCCGTGAACGCCCAGGGTCAGGCAGGGCTTGTGCATCCCGACGACGACCCACTGCCCCTGCGCCCGCCCTTGGCGGATCGTGTCGGTGAGCCACGCTGCCTCGGCCGTACCCCTGCGATAGGACTTGGTGCCGGTGGACAGGGAAATGTCGGCGCTGATGAGGATGACCCTGACCGGGCCTGAGTCGACCCAGTAGTCCTTGCCGTACGTCCCGGTGACACCCACCCGGTCAGGGAGGCACCGTGCGAAGTTCTCGATCGTGCCTTGCCGGGTCGTGGTGTCCTCATGGTTCCCGGCCACCACCAGGGTCGGCCCGGCGACCCGCGAGTTGACCATGGCGCAGAACGCTGGTTCGCGTCCGATGGGTTGGTAGGACAGGTCGCCCAGGATGAGGTTGAGCCCAGCCTTTCGCGTGCCCATCCGGTCGAAGACGCCTTGGGCGGGGGCCTCCATGCCGCTGTCCGCGGTCACCGCGATGCGCACCATCGGGGCGAGGCGCACCTGGACGGCTTCGATGCTGCGGTGCTGGCCGGTGGTTCCGGCCACGGATCCATCGGTGCTCCAGGGCTGCCAGCCGATGCCTGAGACGTGGGCGCGGTACTCGATCGCGTAGCGGGAGGCGGCGTCACCGGTGAGGGTCATCTGCACCGCTTCGATGGCCAGGGACCGTCCGGTGGTGCCCATCGTCGCGGGGGAGGTGGCCCAGGGCTGCCAGCCGATGCGTGCGACGTGGGCGCGGAAGCGGATGGTGCCCGAGGGCACGGTGGTGGCGATGCGGAGGGCCTGCAGGGCTAGCGAGCGGCCCGTGGTGCCTGCGGTCGCGCCGCCGGTCGTCTCCGGCATCCAGCCCAGGTCTGCGACGTGAGCGGCCACGGCGACCTGAGGTGTTTGCTCCGCCGCCACGAGGTGGGGTGCTTCAGCTCCCGGGGCGCCCACGGCGTGCGAAAGAGGTGTGGTGAAGGCGACCAGCGCCAGCGTGGCCGCTGCCAGGATCGGTCGGAGCGCTCTCACGATCTCATCCCTTCGTCACGGCTCCGGTGGGCCGAGGGTCCTCCACGACGAGGCAGAGACTGCCATCCCACGCCTGGCGCCCATCATGGCGGACATTCGGCGCCGGTGCCGAGACTCGAAAGGTTTCTGCGATGTGGGGGAGCGGCAGGACGCGGGTAACATGGCGCCGTCCTGTGGCACCCCTGACACCCACCCCTGGAGTCTTGCGCGTGAGCAACCCTCGCCCGGCAGCAGTCATCGTTCTCGCCGCGGGGGAGGGCACCCGGATGCGGTCCTCGACACCCAAGGTGCTGCACCGGATCGGCGGCACCGCTCTGGTCGGTCACGCCATCCGCGCTGCGCGGGCCACCGGCGCCGAGCACGTCGAGGTCGTGGTCAGGCACGAGCGCGACCAAGTCGTGGCCTTCTGCCTGGCTCAGGACGGCTCCCTCGTCGTCGCGGACCAGGACGACGTCAAGGGAACCGGCCGCGCGGTGGAGTGTGGGCTCCAGGCGCTCCCGCCGGACCTCACCGGCACCGTGCTCGTCACCTACGGCGACGTGCCGCTCCTGACCGGCGACACGCTCGTCGAGCTCACCGCGAGCCACACCGAGACCGGGAGCGCGGTGTCCGTCGTGACGGCGCACCTCCCCGACCCCACGGGCTACGGCCGGGTGGTCCGCGATGCCGATGGCCGGGTTGCTCGCATCGTGGAACAGAAGGACGCGACCGACGACGAGCGGGCCATCACCGAGATCAACTCCGGCATCTACGCGTTCGATGCGAGCGTGCTGCGTCAGGCGCTTGCGGGGGTGGGCACCGACAACGCACAGGGCGAGAAGTACCTCACCGACGTCGTCGCGATCGCGCGCGAGGCGGGTCTGGCGGTGCGAGCCCACGTCATCGAGGATCTCTGGCAGACCGAAGGCGTCAACGACCGGGTCCAGCTCGCCACCCTGGGCCGCGAGCTCAACCGCCGGGTCTGCGAGAAGCACATGCGCGCCGGGGTGAGCATCCTGGACCCCGCGACGACGTGGATCGACGTGGACGTGAGCATCGGCGCGGACAGCACGGTCCTCCCCGGCACCCAGCTGCTCGGGGCGACGAGCATCGGTGCAGGCGCCGTCGTGGGACCAGAGGTCACCCTCACCGACACCGAGGTGGGCGACGGAGCTCAGGTGACTCGTGCGGTCGCCAACCTGGCGGTCATCGGTGCCGGCGCCACGGTGGGCCCCTACTCCTACCTGCGTCCGGGCACGCGGCTCGGCGCTCGCGCCAAGATCGGTGGCTTCGTCGAGACGAAGAACGCCGAGATCGGCGAGGGGGCGAAGGTGCCGCACCTCACGTATGCCGGTGACGTCACCATCGGGGAGGGCGCCAACATCGGTGCGGGCACGATCTTCGCCAACTTCGACGGAGTCTCCAAGCACCACACCACCATCGGGCGCGACTCCTTCGTGGGCTCCCACACGGTGCTCGTCGCGCCGGTGACCGTGGCCGACGGCGCCTACGTCGCCGCCGGCTCGGCCGTCACGCAGGATGTCGGGCCGGGTCAGATCGGGGTGGCTCGCGGCCGCCAACGAAACGTCGACGGCTGGGTGGCGAGGGCTCGGGCCGGAACTGCCACGGCCGCAGCGGCTCTGGCGGCGCTGGCGTCGCACGAAGCCAGCACCCGGCATCCCGATGATTCGGCATCCACCATCGAAGGTGAGCACCAGTGAGCCCGCACCGACCACCGTCAGCGAACATCCGCAAGAAGCCGAAGAAGCAGCTCATGGTCTTCTCGGGCCGTGCCAACCCCGGTCTGGCCCAACAGGTTGCCGCGATGCTCGGCACCGAGTTGGTGCCCACGAGCGCCTACGACTTCGCGAACGGTGAGATCTACGTCCGCTTCGAGGAGTCGGTGCGCGGGTCGGACGCCTTCGTCATCCAGAGCCACACCAACCCGATCAACGAGGCGATCATGGAGCACCTGCTCATGGTCGACGCCCTCAAGCGCGCCAGTGCCAAGCGGATCACGGTCGTCATGCCGTTCTACGGCTACGCGCGTCAGGACAAGAAGCACCGTGGCCGCGAGCCGATCAGCGCGCGCCTGATGGCCGACATGTTCAAGACGGCGGGCGCCGACCGGCTGATCTGCGTGGACCTGCACACCGACCAGATCCAGGGGTTCTTCGACGGGCCGGTCGACCACCTCATGGCCCTGCCGATCCTCAGCGACTACGTCGCGACGAAGTACGGACACGAGGACCTCGCGGTGGTCTCCCCGGACGCCGGCCGCATCAAGGTCGCCGAGCAGTGGTCCAAGCGCCTGGGTGGTGTGCCACTGGCCTTCATCCACAAGACCCGGGACATCAACCGGCCCAACGAGATGGTCGCGAACCGGGTGGTGGGTGAGGTCGCGGGCCGGGTCTGTGTGCTCGTCGACGACATGATCGACACCGGTGGCACGATCACCAAGGCGGCCGACGCGCTGATGGCCGACGGGGCGAAGGACGTCATCATCGCTGCGACCCACGCGATCCTCTCCGCGCCTGCGGTCCAGCGGCTCCAGGAGTGCGCGGCCCGTGAGGTCATCGTCACCAACACCCTGCCGATCCAGCCAGAGATGGAGATCGAGTGCCTCACGGTGCTCTCGATCGCCCCGCTCATCAGCGCAGCCGTCAAGGAAGTCTTCCAGGACGGCTCGGTGACGAGTCTCTTCGCCGGCCGCACCTGACGCTTTCCTCTCGGAGTCAGGAGGACCCCGCGGGTTCCGGGTCGTGCACCGCCCAGACTTCGCGAGGTGCTCCTGACTCCGCGAAAACATGGGGGGGGGAGGTCAGGCGTCTGCGGCCTTGCGAGCTCGGTATGCCGCGACGTTGGCCCGGGTGCCGCAGGTGCCGTCGCAGAACTTGCGCGACCGGTTGCGGGAGAGGTCGACGTAGACGTCCTCGCAGTGCTCACCCGAACAGACCTGGAGCCGCTCGCTCTGCGAGGTGCGCACCAGCTCGACGAGCGCCATGGCGATCTCGACGGCGACCTTCTGGCCGAGCGGTGCGTCCTCGGGCGTCGCGTGGATGTGCCACCCGTAGCCCTGGCCGTGGTTGACCAGCCGGGGAAGGGCGGCGCCCTCCGCGAGCAGGGCGTTGACCTCCTCGGCGAGGACCGCCACGTCTGCGGACCACGCGCTGCGCAGCCGGCTGCGCAGCCGGTGGATGTCCTCGACGTCGTGCGGCGCGCACCTGGCCCGTGACCAGCCGAAGCCCTCGAAGAACGCCGTCACGTCCCGTGCCGTGGCGAGCCCGTCCTCGGTGGTGGGTCCGAGGCCCGGCGCGGTGTTGACGAGCGCAGCGGCGGTGGACAGCGTCACCGTGACGTCATGAGTGAAAGCATTTTGACTCATGACGCCACCATACTCTAGTGTCATCGGCGTAACGATTTTCGATCCTGACATGGAAGTGGGCGAGTGATGGTCGCGGCGATGAAGCAGCACCTTGGAGCCGGACTCCTGGCGATGGTGCTGTCGTGCGCCGCCTTCGGCACCGCCGGGCCCTTCGCCAAGGCGCTGATCGGCGCAGGGTGGACCCCCGGCGCCGTCGTGCTGGTACGCATCTCCGGGGCCGCCCTCATCCTGCTGCCCTTCACCATGTGGACCCTGCGCGGCCGGTGGCGCTCCATCGTCCCCGAGCTCCCCCTCGCGGGGCTGTACGGCGCCCTCGCGGTGGCAGCAGCCCAGCTCGGCTACTTCCAGGCCGTCGAGCGCCTCACCGTCGGCGTCGCCCTCCTCATCGAGTACCTCGGGATCGTCCTCGTGGTGCTGTGGGTGTGGCTGCTCACCCGGCGCTCACCGCACCGGTTGACCCTGCTCGGCATCGTGCTCGCGATCTCCGGCCTCGTCCTCGTGCTCGACGTGACCGGCCAGTCCACCCCTGACCTCGTCGGTGTCCTCTGGGGGCTCCTGGCGGCCACCGGGCTGGCGGGGCACTACGTCCTCGCGGCCCGTGAGACACGGTTGCCGGCCCTCGCGTTCGCGGGCCTCGGCCTGGGCGCCGGCGCCGTGGTGCTCTCCGTCCTCGGCCTCACGGGGATCATCCCGATGGTGGCCGGCGCCGACGTCGTGCAGGTTGCGGGCCGCGGCATCCCGGTCTGGGTCGCCTTCGCAGAGCTCATCGTCGTCGCGGCCGTTGCGGCCTACGTCCTGGGCATCATCGGCGCTCGCCACCTCGGCTCCACGCTCGCGTCCTTCGTCGGGCTCAGCGAAGTGATGTTCGCGGTCCTCTTCGCCTGGTTGATCCTGGGTGAGCTGCCCGGCCCGATACAGCTGCTCGGTGGTGCGGTGCTGCTCGGCGGCGTCGTCGCGGTGCGGCTCGGCGAGCGGGACCGTCAGCGAGCCGACCTGCTGGCGTCCCTCCACGTCGATTTCGACGTTCCCTCACCCGTCGCCTAGACTCCAGCAGTTGCCTCGGCGAGGGACGTCGCACCGGCCAGAGAAGTCCGGTGACCGCCACAGTGCGGACCACGACGAATCCGTGATCGACGCTGGCGGCGCGCAGATCAGGTGGATCCGCGGGCCGTTCGTGCGCCAGATGATCGGTGCCACGTCCCGCGTCGAGGACCGACTGCTCATCCGACCTCACTTCCCCAGGAGATTCCCGTGTCCGAGACCAGGCTCGATGCCGAGACCCGCACCCAGTTCGGCAAGGGTGCCGCACGCAAGATCCGTCGCGACCACAAGATCCCCGCGGTCATGTACGGCCACGGCACCGACCCGGTGCACATCACGCTGCCCGGTCACGAGACCATGCTCGTGCTGAAGAACTCCAACGCCCTCCTCACCATCGTCATCGACGGGGAGGACCACCTGGCGCTCGCGAAGGACGTCCAGCGCGACCCGATCAAGCCCGTCATCGAGCACATCGACCTCGTCGTCGTGCGGCGTGGCGAGAAGGTCACCGTCGAGGTCAACGTGCACCTCGAGGGCGAGGCGGCCCCCGAGACCGTCGTTACCACCGGCCACACGACCCTCGAGGTCGAGGTCGAGGCGACCAACATCCCCGAGTTCCTCATGGTCTCGGTCGAAGGCCTCAAGGCCGGCACCATGATCCACGCCTCGGACGTCACCCTGCCCGAGGGGGCCACCCTCGTCACCGACGGGGAGGCACTCGTCGTCAACGTGAGCCAGCAGATCGCCCAGGAGGCACTCGACGAGGAGCTCGCCGAGGCCGAGGCCGAGGCCGGCATCGAGCGCGAGGAGACCGACGAGGCCATCGCCGAGGCTGCCGAGACCGACGCCGCGGCATCGGATTCGGCCGACCAGGGCTGATCCAAGCACTCCAGCACGCCCCGACGGGGCCCGGTCCCAC
>JBDTDY010000333.1:0-3117 GCA_039922835.1 Ornithinibacter sp. | reverse complement strand
ACGGCGAGCACCGCCTCGACGTCGTCGTGCTCGCGCAGGCGCCGCGGGTCGAGCCACCCCGACGCGATGGCGTCCTCGACGTCGTGCACCGAGTAGGCCACGTCGTCGGACCAGTCCATCACCTCGGCCTCGAAGGACCGACGCCCGTCGGGGATGCCCTCGCGAAACCAGTCGAAGACGTCCAGGTCGTCCTCATAGGCCCCGAACTTCCCGGTGGGGTGGGGGCCCTGCCCCCGTCGCCACGGATACTTCGTCGCGGCATCCAAGGAGGCCCGGGTGAGGTTCAACCCGGCCGAGCGACCGTCGGGGTGCTGGCGCTTGGCCTCGAGCCGGGTCAGGACACGCAGGGTCTGGGCATTGCCCTCGAACCCGCCGATGTCGCGCGCGAGCCGGTCGAGGGCGAGCTCCCCGTTGTGCCCGAAGGGCGGGTGCCCGAGGTCGTGGGCCAGGCACGCGGTGTAGACGACGTCGGCGTTGCAGCCCAGTGCGGCCCCGAACTCGCGCCCGATCTGGGCGACCTCCAGGGAGTGGGTGAGGCGGTTGCGCACGAAGTCGTCGCTGCCGGGTTGCACCACCTGGGTCTTGGCCGAGAGGCGGCGCAGGCTCGCGGAGTGGAGCAGCCGGGCGCGGTCGCGAGCGAAGTCGTCACGGTCGGCCCGCTTGTGGGCCGGGTCCTCGGCCACCCAGCGCTCCCGGTCGCGCGCGGTGTAGGTCACGGGCTCACCCTAGGCGGGCGGTCTCCGCCGCTGCTGCGGCCCTCGCGACCCACGTCGGCGGCGTGCCATAGCGCTGGCTCCTGATGAGCAGGCCGTGGGCGCTGTCGTCGATGAGCTGCGCCATCCTGGAGTCCCTCGTGCGCTCCTGCTTGGCGGTCATCACCCAGTTGACGGCGACCTTGCGGTAGCCCGGGGTTGCGGCGTTCCAGAAGGCGCTGGCGGCAGGGTCCGCCACCAGTGCTGCGGCATACGCGGCGTGGAGCTCGAGCTCGCCGGTCTCGTAGGCGTAGACACCCGACCGGTCCTCGCGGCGCCTCGAGAAGGCCGCGAGTCCGCTCGGCTGCATGCGGCCCTGCTCGGTGAGCTCGGCGACGGCGGCGATGTTCACGCTCGACCAGTTACTGGCCGCCTTGCGCGGGGTCCAGCGCTGACGCCGGGTGTGCTCGTCGATGCCCTGGGCCATGCTGTCGATCCAGCCCCAGCACAAGGCCTCCCGCACGGCCGCCTCCCAGGTCAGGCCGGCATCCGGGCGTCCCTTGCGGCGCAAGCCCATCCACAGCTCGGTCTCGGAGTCGTGGTGGGCCTGCAGCCACCGCCCGAACTCCGCCGCGTCGGCGAAGAAGACACAGGGCTTGTCGGGCGTGCCACCCCCAGTTCCGATCGTGCCGCTCACCCCGAGACCCCCGGCAGCAGGCCGACGCCGCGAGTGGACTCGAAGATGAGGCTGGTCTCCGCGTGCACGACCCCGGGCCGGTTCGCGATGTGGTCGAGCACGAAGTCCCGTAGCGCATCGGACCCGCTGGCTGCCACGTGCACGAGGTAGTCCTCGGACCCGCTGGTGTTGTAGGTGGCGAGGACCCCCGGCACCTGGGTCACCGCATCGCGGAAGGCCTCGATGTGGCCGCGCACGTGGCCGCCGAAGCGCACGGCGACCATCGCCTCCACGGCGAACCCCAGCGCGGCCGGGTCGAGCTCGGCGTGGATGCCGCGGACCGTGCCCCTCTCGAGCAGGCCCCGGACCCGACCGGCGCAGGTGGACTCGGCGAGCCCCGTCTCTCGGGCGAGGGCAGCGACCGACCGCCGACCGTCGGCGCTGAGCGCGCGCAACAGGGTGACGTCGACGTCGTCGACGGCGAGCGGCTCCCGCGGGGGCGGACCGGGTGTCAGGTGGCGCCGCTCAGCGCGCGGATTCTGCGACATGTCGGTGAGCGTAACCGCTCTTACTCCACTGATTCCATGTTGTGCAGGTCCCTTTTCGTGTTTTCCTCGGGACTATTGCTCTCTCACCGCAGATCCGGTGATCATGAACGAAGCAGAAGACTGCGCCCAGAACTCTCCCGGAGGACAGCGTGCCCCCCACCAGCCTCGACACCCGATCCGTGCACGCCGGGCGGGATGACCTCCGCGCCCTCGGCGTGCACGTGCCGCCGATCGACCTGTCCACCACCAACCCGCTGCCCGATGTCGAGAACGGCGGCCGGGCCTATGAGGTGCTGGCCACCGGGGGGCGCCCCGAGCCCGGTGACAGCCTGGTCTACCAGCGGTTGTGGAACCCGACCGTCGACCGGTTCGAGCGTGCGGTGGCCGAGTTGGAGGAGACCGAGGAGTCGGTCGCCTTCGCCACCGGGATGGCCGCGCTGAGCGCGACGCTCCTCGCGCTCGTCACTGCGGGGAAGCCGCACGTCGTCGCCGTGCGGCCCCTCTACGGAGGCACCGACCACGTGCTCGCCACCGGCCTGCTCGGCACGACGGTCACCTGGGCCACGCCGGCGACCGTCGCCTCCTCGGTGCGGCCCGACACCGGCCTCGTGGTGCTCGAGACCCCGGGCAACCCCACGCTCGACCTCGTCGACATCGAGGCCGTCGTGGCCGCTGCGGGCACGGTCCCCGTGCTCGTGGACAACACCTTCGCGACCCCCGTGCTGCAGAACCCGGCACGGCACGGCGCATCGCTGGTCATGCACTCGGCCACGAAGTTCATGGGTGGTCACGGAGATGCCATGGGCGGGGTCGTCGCGACCACTCCGGAATGGGCCCGTCGGCTCCGCCAGGTGCGCGCGCTGACCGGTGGCCTGCTCCACCCGCGCGCCGCCTACGACCTCCACCGCGGCTTGCAGACCCTTCCCGTGCGGGTGCGAGCGGCCCAGCAGGGCGCGCAGAAGGTGGCCGCGTTTCTCGATGAGCACCCCGAGGTGGCGCGGGTCCACTACCCCGGGCTCGAGGACCCGGCCGGTCTCGTCGGGCGCCAGATGCGTGGGCCGGGGTCGATTCTCGCCTTTTCGGTGCGCGGCGGCTACGCGGCTGCGGCTGCTGCTGCGTCAGCCTGCACCCTCGTGACGCACGCGGTGTCCCTCGGCGGAGTCGACTCGCTCATCCAGCACCCGGCCGCCCTCACCCACCG
>JBDTDY010000332.1:0-6140 GCA_039922835.1 Ornithinibacter sp. | reverse complement strand
GCTCAGCACTGCGCCGGCAGAGGTGTCGTGGACCCTGGCCCGCACCGACACGGCCGATGCGGACACCGAGGAGGCCGCGTCCGCACGGTTGACGGTCGTGGCCCGTGACCAGGACCCGAAGCGGGTTGCCCGTGCCTTCTCCTCCGCCGCCGTCGAGATCGCCCTGGGTGGCTATCCCGGCTTTCACGCGACGACGCCACCGGGTTCCGGGCAGGCATACGGCATCCACGTCCCCGGCTACGTCCCACAGGCCGAGCCCGACCACCACGCCGTCCTCCCCAACGGGGAGCGGGTCGCCATCGCGCCCCCCACCCTGACCCGGCCCTTGGAGCCGCTGACCTCCGGTGACGGCGCGGGCGAGGCGGTGTGGGCACCGGGGGCGGAACACGGTGCGAGAGCTGCGAGTGCTGCGCCGTGGCGTACCTCGGCTCGTCGACGAGCGCCGCTCGGTCTCGTGGTCGGCGCGCGCTCCGGCGACAAGGGCGGCGACGCCAACGTCGGACTCTGGGCCCGCACCGACGCGGCGTGGGAGTGGTTGCTCGAGACCGTGACCGTGGACCGGCTCAAGGAGCTGCTTCCCGAGGTCGCCCCCCTGACGGTGGTGCGCACCACCCTGCCGGCGCTGCGAGCGGTCAACTTCGTCATCGAGGGCGTCCTGGGCCAGGGCGTCGCCTACAACGCGCGCTTCGACCCGCAGGCCAAGGGGCTGGCCGAATGGTTGCGCTCGCGCTGTCTCGACATCCCCGAATCCCTTCTACCGGAGGTCACCCGATGAGCCACCAGGACTGGTACACCGACGAGCTCGTCGCGCTCCGCGCCAGCACCACCGAGTTCGTGCGCCGCGAGGTGCTGCCCCACCAGGACGAGTGGGAGCAGGCGGGGGCACTCCCTCGCGAGCTGTCGAAGCGGGCCGGGAGCCTGGGTCTGCTCGGTGCGTCGTTCCCGGAGTCGGCCGGCGGTGGTGGTGGGGGCCTGCGTGAGGCGGTCACCATCACCGAGGCCCTGATGGAGGCCGGCGCTGCGGGTGGCGTCCAGGCCTCGCTCTTCACGACCGGCATCAGCTGCCCGCACCTCGTTGCCGCGGGGGACGCCGAGCAGATCGAGCGGTGGGTTGCCCCGGCCCTCGCCGGCGATCGGATCGGCTCCCTCGCCATCACCGAGCCCGGTGGTGGGTCCGACGTCGGGGCCCTGCGCACCACGGCTCGGCGCGAGGGGGAGCACTACGTCGTCAACGGGTCGAAGACCTTCATCACGTCCGGCACCCGAGCCGACTTCGTGGTCGTCGCGGTGCGTACCAGTGGCCCCGACCTGCCGGGGGCGCGAGGGTTGTCCCTCCTCGTCGTCGAAGCGGGCACGGCGGGCTTCACGGCGGGCCCGCCCATGGCCAAGATGGGCTGGCGGTGCTCCGACACCGCCGAGCTCTCGTTCACCGATGCGCTGGTCCCGGTCGGCAACCTGGTCGGGCCGGAGCACTCCGGCTTCGCGCTCATCGGGACGGCCTTCGTCTCCGAGCGGATCGCCCTGGCCGCGCAGGCCTATGCCGCTGCGCAGCGCTGCTACGACCTGAGTGTGCAGTGGTGTCGGCAGCGCAGCACCTTCGGCTCACCGCTGATCACCAGGCCCTCCGTGCAGGACACCCTCACCGAGATGGCCCGGCGCATCGACATCGCCCGCACCTACACCCGCAGCGTCGTGGACCGCAGCCTCGACGCAGAGCCGGGTGAGGACCTCGTGGCGGAGGCCTGCTTTGCCAAGAACACGGCGACGGAATCGGGGGAGTGGGTCGCCCACCAAGCCGTCCAGCTCTTCGGTGGAACGGGATACATGGAGGGCACCGAGGTGGAGCGTCAGTATCGGGACATGCGCATCATCGGAATCGGCGGCGGCACGGTGGAGATCCTGCGGCAGCTGGCCGCGCGACGACTCGGGCTGACGTCATGAGTGTGCTGCACGGGGCACTCGACGCCACCAGCGACGCCGTCCGCACCGCCACCGTCGCCATGCAGGAGCGGCTCGCGGAGGTCGACGCGGAGCTAGCCACGGCGCTGGCGGGGGGAGGCGAGAAGGCCGTCGCCCGTCACCGTGCTCGCGGCAAGCTCACGGCCAGGGAGCGTATCGAGCTGTTGCTCGATCGTGATGCCCCGTTCCTCGAGCTGTGCGCGCTCGCCGGCTACGGCTCCGACTTCACGGTCGGGGCCAGCCTCGTGGGCGGCATCGGTCTGGTCAGCGGGGTGGAGTGCCTCCTCCTGGCCAACGACCCCACGATCAAGGGCGGTTCGACGAACCCGTGGGGCCTGCGCAAGACGTTGCGCTTGCAGGAGATCGCCCTGAAGAACCGGCTCCCGTTCATCTCCCTCGTCGAGTCGGGCGGGGCGGACCTGCCCACGCAGAAGGACATCTTCATCCCGGGCGGAGCGACCTTTCGCAACCTCACCCAGATGTCGAGGGCGGGGATCCCGACGATCGCGCTGGTCTTCGGCAACTCGACCGCAGGAGGCGCCTACCTCCCCGGCATGAGTGACCACGTCGTCATGATCGAGAAGCGGTCCAAGGTCTTCCTCGCCGGGCCGCCGCTGGTGAAGGCCGCGACCGGCGAGGAGAGCGATGACGAGTCGCTCGGTGGTGCGCAGATGCACGCCCGGGTCTCCGGGCTGGCTGACTACTACGCCACCGACGAACAGGACGCCATCCGCATCGGGCGCACCATCGTCGCCCGGCTCCGGTGGCGCAAGGCCGGTCCGGTGCCGTCGACCACGTTCGCCGAGCCCCGACTGCCCGAGGAGGACCTGCTCGGCATCGTCCCGCCCGACCTGAAGACCCCGTTCGACCCGCGCGAGATCATCGCCCGCGTGGTCGACGACTCGGACTTCGACGAGTTCAAGCCGCTCTACGGCGGTTCGCTCGTGACCGGCTGGGCCCAGCTGCACGGGTTCCCGGTCGGCATCCTGGCCAACGCCCGCGGGGTGCTGTTCAGCGAGGAGGCCCAGAAGGCGACCCAGTTCATCCAGCTGGCCAACCGCTCGGACACCCCGCTCCTCTTCCTGCACAACACCACGGGCTTCATGGTCGGCAAGGAGTACGAACAGGGCGGGATGATCAAGCACGGCGCGATGATGATCAACGCCGTGTCCAACTCCACGGTGCCGCACATCTCGGTGCTCATCGGGGCGTCCTACGGAGCCGGTCACTACGGCATGTGCGGTCGGGCCTACGACCCCCGCTTCGTGTTCGCCTGGCCGAGCGCGCGATCCTCCGTCATGGGCGCTGCCCAGCTCGCGGACGTGACCTACGCGGTCTCGCGGGCCTCAGCGCTCTCCCAGGGCCGGGACTTCGACGACGCCGCGGCACAGTTCATCAGGGATGCCGTGGAGCGCCAGATCGACGCCGAGTCGATGCCGCTCGTCCTCTCCGGGATGGTCTACGACGACGGGATCATCGACCCTCGTGACACCCGGACCGTCCTGGGCCTGTCCCTGTCCGCCATCCACTCCGCCCCGGTCCAGGGATCGGATTCCTTCGGCGTCTTCAGGATGTGACCCCATGACCCCAGCAAGCTCAGCAAGCTCAGCAAGCTCAGCAAGCTCAGCCGCCACGCCCGGGGCAGAGCCGGTGCCGACGACCTCTCAGATCTCCTCGGTGCTCGTGGCCAACCGCGGGGAGATCGCCCGTCGGGTCCTCCGCACGTGCCGCGACCGCGGGCTGGCCACCGTCGCGGTCTTCTCCGACGCCGATGCCGACAGCCCCCACGTGCGCGAGGCCGACCGGGCCGTGAGGCTGCCCGGGGTCACCCCCGCGCAGACCTATCTGCGAGCCGACCTCGTCATCGAGGCGGCTCGACGTGCGGGCGCCGATGCCATCCATCCCGGCTACGGGTTCATGTCCGAGAGTGCCGACTTCGCCCAGGCGGTCATCGACGCAGGCCTGACGTGGATCGGTCCGCCCGTGCAGGCTGTCGCGCTGATGGGCTCCAAGGTCGAGTCCAAGGCGCTGATGGCCCGGGTCGGGGTTCCGGTGCTCGCGCCACTCGACCCCGCCGTGCTCACCGAGGCAGATCTGCCGGTGCTCATCAAGGCGTCGGCCGGCGGTGGTGGTCGAGGCATGCGTGTCGTCCGCGCCCTGACGGACCTGCCCGGGGAGCTGGCCGCGGCCGCCCGTGAGGCCGCCTCGGCCTTCGGGGACCCCACCGTCTTCTGCGAGCGGTACGTCGAGAGCGGCCGGCACATCGAGGTGCAGGTGCTGGCCGACGCGCACGGCACGGTCTGGGCCCTGGGGGAGCGGGAGTGCTCCCTCCAGCGGCGCCACCAGAAGGTCATCGAGGAGGCTCCCTCGCCCCTCGTGGAGCGGATCGGACCTGAGCTGCGGGCCCGGCTGCTCGACGCGGCCAGCCGCGCCGCGTCCTCGGTCGGCTACGTCGGTGCCGGCACGGTCGAGTTCCTCGCCGACGACGACGGGTCGTTCTTCTTCCTCGAGATGAACACCCGACTCCAGGTCGAGCACCCGGTCACCGAGAACGTCACCGGCGTCGACCTCGTGGGGCTGCAGCTCGACGTGGCGGCGGGGACCCCCCTGACCGGCCCCCAGCCGGTCATGCGCGGGCACTCCATCGAGGCCCGCCTGTATGCCGAGGACCCGAGCAGGGACTGGCAGCCGCAGTCGGGCACGCTGCACGTCTTCGAGGTGCCCGGTGTCGACGGTGAGTTCGAGGTCGTGGCCCCCCGCGGCATCCGGCTCGACTCCGGGGTGGTCGGTGGAAGCGTCGTGGGCATCCACTACGACTCGATGCTGGCCAAGGTCATCGCGACGGCGCCCACCCGGACCGAGGCGATCCGGCTCCTGGCACACACCCTGCAGCGCAGCGAGATCCACGGAGTGCAGACGAACCGCGACCTCCTCGTCGGTGCGTTGCGCGACCCCGACTTCGGTTCCGGAGACTTCTCGACCGCCTTCTTCGACACGCACCCGCCGGTTGCTCTCGCCGACGGCGCAGCCGGTGACCTGACGGTGGCCGCCGTGGTGGCCGGCCTCGCGGACGCCGCCCAGGCGCGAGAGCAGGCCACCGGAGTCGGGGGCGTCGTGGGTGGGTGGCGCAACCTCCCCGCGCACCCGCAACGCCGGTCGTATGCCGGCGCCCACGACCAGGTCGACGTCGACTACGCGTGGGGGCGGGATGGGCTGACCGTCGAGTCGCCGATGGTCGCGGGACTCCTCGTCGTCGACGTGGCTGCGGACCAGGTCGTCCTCGACCTGGCGGGGGTCCGGGAACGCTTCACCGTGCGCCGGCACGGCGAGGGGCTGCACGTCGCCGGGCCGTCCGGCCCAGTCACCCTGCGGCGAGTGCCTCGCTTCGCGGATCCTGCTGACGCGATCACGCCCGGGGCCCTGGTGGCACCCATGCCGGGGTCGGTCGTGCGGGTCGCGGTCGCCGTGGGGGATGACGTCGCGAGGGGGATGCCGCTGCTGTGGCTCGAGGCGATGAAGATGGAGCACGTGGTCACGGCCGCCACTGCGGGCCGGGTCGTGCGGGTCGTGGAGGTCGGCACGCAGGTCGAGCCCGGCACCGTGCTCGCCGTCGTCGAGGACGCGATGGCCGATACGCCCGAGAGCGAGCACTCGTGAGACCTGCCGTGGCTCCCAGCGCGCGGGTGCCCCAGCAGGACCGGAGCCGGGCGACGCGCCAGCGGCTGCTCGAGGCCGCCGGCACCTGCCTCTCCCGCGATGGCTGGTCGGCGGCGACAGTGGCCCTGATCGCGCAGGAGGCCGGCATCAGCCGTGGGGCCGCCCAGCACCACTTCCCCACCCGGGAGGCGCTGGTCACCGCGGCCCTGGAGCACATGTTCGAGCAGCGCAAGGCAGCGCTCGCCGCCACCGAGATCCCTGACGGCGACCGGGCCGAGACCGTGGTGCGCCTGCTCATCGACTACTACACCGATGACCGGTTCAGGGGCGCCCTGCACGTCTGGACCGCTGCCGCCACCGACGAGACGATGCGGGCCCAGATCGCACCGCTGGAGCGGAAGTTCGCCCGCGACGCCCACGCCCTCGCGGTGCGCCTGCTGCAGGCCGATGACTCCGACCCTCTCACCCGCACCCTGATCCAGGCCACGCTCGACCTCGCCCGGGGCCTTGGCCTGGCCAACGTG
>JBDTDY010000331.1:0-5513 GCA_039922835.1 Ornithinibacter sp. | reverse complement strand
CTCGACGGGTGAGGACTCGACGGGTGAGGACTCGACGGGTTGGGGAGCGAGGGGCTGGAGCGAGGGGGCGGGGATGCAGCTGCGGCGAGGCACGTGCGGGTCAGAGCAGGCCGTGGCGCTTGAGCATCAGGTAGTGGTCGGACAGGCGAACCGGTAGGTCGTGCGGGGTCTCGTCGAGCACGTCGACCCCGAGGCGTTCGAGGGCGCCAGCCGTGCGACCACGCAGGTATGTCGTGCGCTCGGCCGCCGCTGCGTCGTAGACCTCGGTGGTGGTGCTCCGACGCGCGCGCATCTGCGCCAGGGCGGGGTCGGCGACGGAGGCGACGACGACGCGGTGGTGGGCGACCAGTGCGGGGAGCACGGGGAGCAGGCCCTCCTCGACCGCCGAGGACTCCAGCGAGGTGAGGAGCACGACGAGCGCCCGGTGCGTGCCGAGCCGGACGATCTCGGTGGCCAGGGCCGCCCAGTCGGCCTCGACCAGCCGCGGCTCGACGGGCGCGAGCCTGCTGATCGTGTCGTGCAGCATCCGGGCCCGATCGGTGCCCGTGACGCGGGTGTGCACGGTGCGGTCACCCGCCAGCACCTGCACCCGGTCACGGGCGTGGCCGGCGAGAGCGGTGAGCAGCAGCGCGGCATCCATCGACGCATCGAGCCGCGGGGCATCGCCGATGCGACCGGCGCTGGTGCGGGACGTGTCGAGGACGATGACGATGCGGCGGTGCTGCTCTGGCTGCCAGGTGCGCACCACGAGGTCACGCCGGCGAGCGGTGGCGCGCCAGTCGATCGAGCGCACGTCGTCACCCTCGACGTAGTCGCGCAGGCTGTCGAACTCGGGGCCCTGGCCGCGGGTGCGCACCGCGGCGCGACCGTCGAGCTGGCGGAGCACCGCGAGCCGGCTCGGGAGGTGGCGGCGCGCAGGGAAGGGGTGCAGCACGCGCAGGCTGCCCGGAACCACGAGGGACGCCTGGCGGGCCGCGAGACCCAGGGGCCCGCGCAGGCGCACCGTCACGCGGTCGGCGGTGCGGTCGCCACGGCGCGTGGGCTCCAGGCGCGTGCTCAGCCGCACCCGCTCGCCCGGCGCCACGCGCAGGGCGTGCACCGGGTTCTGCGCCCCTGCCGAGGGCGGCCAGGCGTCGCGCAGCGTGCCGCGCACCCCGCGCTGCGACGGGTTGGTCACCCAGAGCAGTGACTCGCTCTGCTCACCGAGGCGCACCTGGCCCGCGGCGCCGCGGACGATCTCCAGCGACCGCGGCCGGCTGGCCAGCAGCACGTCGAGCGCCACGAGCACGATGACGAGCAGCGCCCACCAGCGCACGGTGGCGAGCGTGGGCCAGAGCGCGACGGGCACCAGCCCGAGCACCGCCAGCAGCACACATCGCCGGGTGATCGCCATCAGCGCGGGACCGGCACCGACCCGAGCGCGCTGTCGAGCACGGCCGCCACCCCGACGCCTTCGAGCTCGGCCTCGGGGCGCAATGACAGGCGGTGCGCGAGCGTGGCATGGGCCAGGGCCTTGACGTCGTCGGGAGTGACGAACGTACGACCGGCGAGCCACGCCCAGGCGCGGCTCGTCGCCATCAGGGCAGTTGCCCCGCGGGGGGAGACGCCCAGGCTCAGCGACGGGGAGACCCGGGTGGCGCGGGCGATGTCGACGATGTAGGCGGCGACCTCGTCGGAGACGGTCACCGAGCGCACCGCTGCGCACCCGGCGTCGAGGTCGGCAGCGGTCGCGACGGGCCGGATGCCGGCAGCGCGCAGGTCGCGCGGGTCGAACCCGGAGGCGTGCCGGCGCAGGATCTGCACCTCGTCGGCCCGCTCGGGGAGCGGCAGCACCACCTTGAGCAGGAACCGGTCGAGCTGGGCCTCGGGCAGGGGATAGGTGCCCTCGTACTCCACCGGGTTCTGGGTGGCAGCGACCATGAAGGGCATCGGCAGCGCGTGCGGCTCTCCGTCGACGCTGACCTGCCGCTCCTCCATCGCCTCGAGCAGCGCGGACTGGGTCTTCGGGGGCGTGCGGTTGATCTCGTCGGCGAGCATGAGGTTGGTGAACACCGGCCCGTGGCGGAAGGTGAAGTCACTCGTGCGGGCGTCGAAGATCAGCGACCCGGTGAGGTCTCCCGGCATCAGGTCCGGGGTGAACTGCACTCGCTTGGTGCCGACGTCCAGGGCTGCTGCGAGGCTGCGCACGAGCAGCGTCTTGGCCACCCCGGGCACCCCCTCGAGGAGGATGTGGCCACGGCACAGGAGTGCGACGAGCAGACCCGCGACCGCGGCATCCTGGCCGACGACGGCCTTGGCGACCTCCGCCCGCACCGCGAGCAGCGCGGAGCGGGCGTCACGGGCCCCACCGGCACCTGCTGCGTGGTCGGCGACGGGCGGTGCCGGGCTCCCCGGGTCGGGGGAGACGTCGTGGTCACTCATGGGCGGCGGAGCCTTTCCTCGAGGTCGGTCAACTGCTGGGCGAGCGTGATGAGCGCGGTGTCGTCGGTCGGCGGCGCCCCGTAGAGGATCGCACCGACCTCGGTGGTCGGGACCCCGGTGGCGGCCGAGATCGCATTCACCAGGGCCACCGGCCCCGCGCCACGAGGCAGCCCCAGGCGTGCCCGAAGGCGGTCGAGGGTGCCGAGGCGAAGGACGGTGGCGGCGCGGGTGCGGTCGGAGGCCCGGCGGTAGAGACGGCCCCGGCTCTCGGTCGTCTCGACGGCTCGCACGACGACGGGCAGCGGCTCGGGCACCAGCCGGCCGAGCCGCCGTCCGCGGGTCAGGGCGAGCAGCACGAGCGCGAAGCCGCCGAGCGCGATGACGGGAGTGGTCCACACCGGCCACACCGTGGCGCCGGGGCCGGGCCCGGCGCCCGAGTCACCGGGCGCGACGAGGTCGCTGGTGCCCGGTTGGAACCAGACCAGGCGCGGGCTCTGCCCGAGTGCGCGGACGGCCAGACCGGCATGGCTGGCGTCGGCGACCCGCTTGTTGGTCAGGCCCGAGCCGAAACCGATGAGGACGGTCTCGCTGTGCCGCTCGGAGCGCGGCACCAGCACCATCGCCGCGCCGAACGAGGTGTCGGTGGCCTCGCCGTCGGTGCTGTCCGGCCCGGGCACCGCGAAGCAGGTCGTGGTGCCCGCAGGTGCGGCAGGACGGGGGATGTAACGCATGTCGAGCACCTGCACCGTGTCGGAGTCCAGCGCTCCACCCACGTCGCAGCGCGCGACGAGGTCGACCTCCGCACCACCGAGGAACGCGTCGACCTCGAGCCCGAGACCCTCCAGCTGGCCGGTGTCGCCGTTGACGAGGACGAGACGGTCGGCACCGCGGGTCGCGTCGCGCAACCTGATCGTCGCTCCCGGGCCGAGGTCGGTGGGGTCGCCGACCACCACGGTCGTGCCGGCCCCGGGAGCGCTCGCCTCGAGCGCCCCGATCGAGCGCACCACCTCCACGTCGACCCCACGCGATCGCAGCACCTCGGCCGTGGCCATCGCGCCGCCGGGGCCGGGGCCCTCGGGGTCCAGCGGCTGGGTGGGTCGTTGCGCGGCGAGGGCGAGCAGGGCGACCATCACCAGGCCGAGACCGGCGAACAGCACGTATGCCGTGATCCTCCGCAGCTGCAGCGGTCGCCTCCTGGGGGGAGAATCATGCTCAGCCGGGGGCGCGGTGCGCGTGGCGTCGAGGCTCATCGGGCACGACCGCTGACCGGATCGGGGAGGACGGGCCTCGTGCGGGCGAGGTCGGCATCGAGCGCGAGGATCGCCGACGCGGCTCCCGGCCGGGCGTCGCGCTCGCCGTAGCGGACCGCGTCGAAGTCGTCGGCCGCGGCAGTGAGGGCGCTGGTGGCTGCCGGGAAGACGGGGGTCAGCGCGATCGCGACCTCGTGTGCCGTGCGACCGGGCTGGTCATCGAGGATCGTGCGCTCGACCGCGGCTCGGGCGACCGCCCGGTAGGACTCGAGCACTGCGCGCTCCTCCTCCCCGGACGCCAACGCCTTCCGGGCCGCCGCTCGGTGCTCTTCGGCGGTGCGGACCGGTCCGTCGAGCACCCCGCGCGACCCGCCGCTCGGGGCCATGCGGCGCTCCGCCGCGACGGAGCGGGCAACGACGAGCGCGAGCACAGCCACGGCGATGAGGACGGCGATGCCCAGGGTCCACGCCGGCAGGCCGCCGGTGCTCACGCCGCGCCCGAGCAGGTCCTGGAGCCAGTCCCAGACGCGGGAGAGCAGGCCGGGCCGTTCGCGGTAGACCCCGCGCTGCAGCTCGTCCTGGAGCCACTGCCGGGCCTCGGGGGACGTGAGGTCCAGCGGGGGGTCGAGTCGCACCGGTCAGCCGTCGGCGGCGGCGCTCGGCCACGGCGCCGGGCC
Source organism: Ornithinibacter sp. (assembly GCA_039922835.1). Taxonomy (GTDB): domain Bacteria; phylum Actinomycetota; class Actinomycetes; order Actinomycetales; family Dermatophilaceae; genus Fodinibacter. The sequence goes on along the minus strand of JBDTDY010000331.1, from coordinate 1,165 downwards.
GCCGCTCTGGGCTGCGTGGATGAGCTGGACGTCCAGGCCCTCGCGCCTGATCCGCTGGTCGATCGCCATCAGGGCGTCGACACCCGCGGAGAAGGGGGTGGTGATGGCGCTGGTGACGAGCGTGGCGACCCCGCCGAGCACGGCCTGCCACACGAAGAGGTTGTCGGTGTCCCCGACCACGAAGACGAGCCCCAGGCCGCCGAGGGTGATCGGGAAGGTGAGGATGGAGGCGGCGAAGCCGACGATGATCGAGGTGAGCAGGCGGATGCCGAGGATGCGCCAGAACTCCGAGCCCGACGTGAGGCGCCACGAGCGACCGAACGCCGACCACACCCCGCGCTGCTCCAACACGATGAGCGGGGTGACGAACGCGAACCGGGTCCACAGGAAGAGGAAGGCGACGAGAGCCACCACGGCGGCCAGGACGAGCAGCAGGATGGCCGCGACGACCGGCTCGCCGGCGGCGACCAGCCACGCGATCGGCGGCCCGAAGAGCAGTGCGAGGAGGAGGATGCCTCCGAGCGTGGACACCAGGACAGCCCCCGCGACGGCAGGGAGCCTGCGCTTGGTGCCCTCCCAGGTCTCGCCGATGCCGACCTTGCGGCCGAGCACGGCCTGACCGATGACGTAGGCGAGGAAGCCGGCGAGGGCGATCGAGGCGACGATGGAGCCCAGCGAGGGGATGTTGCTCCCCAGGCTGCCGACGAGGCCAACTTCGGCGGAGTCGAAGTCCGTCGTCTCCAGGCTCGCGACCCAGGCTCCCAGGGCGGTGGCCGGCACGAGGCAGACGACCGAGGTCAGCAGCGCGAGGCCCATGGTGGCCTTGACGTTTCCACGCACCGCCTTGATGACCGCACCGTAGATGTCACCCAGGCGCAGCGGGCGCAACGGGATGATCCCGGGGCGGAACTCCAACCCCGCGACGTAGGGCCCGCGCTGCGGCGGGGGGCCCGCCCAGCCGGGAGGCGGAGGCGTCGAACCGGGAGGAGTGGGGGCGAACCCCGGAGGTGGCGGCTGCCCGGCATACCCCGGAGGTGGCGGCTGCCCGGCATCCCCCGGAGGTGGTGGAGGTGCGCCGGAGGACGACCCCGGCGCCACCCACGGTTGTTCAGCCATGCTTCCCCCCGCGCATCACGTGCCCACGATCGACCACGGCGTCACCCTA
>JBDTDY010000330.1:0-7088 GCA_039922835.1 Ornithinibacter sp. | reverse complement strand
GCGGCGTGGGCTTGTCCTTCGCAACTGCGGGGGCCGTCACGGTGAGGGCGGCGAAGGCGCCCGCCGCGATGGCTGCGCCGAGGGCGCGCCGACGATTCGATGTCATGTTCTCTCCTGAGTTGGGGTGAGCGGCCACCACCATAGGTGGGGCGGACCCGGGAAACCTTGGGCAAGAACAGACCAAATCTCCGTCGTCATCGGGCGTTCATACCCGTGTCGCCGCTCCCGTCACACCAGGCACCGCGGGCCCAGGAGCACCTTGAGGTCGCCGAAGAGGGCCTCGTTGGCCTCGACCCGGAACGCCGCGTCGAGGCGGATCTCGACCGAGCGTCCCGGCTTGATGAGCCGCAGGTGGACCTCCGTGGTGCCGGGGTGGTTGGTGAGCACCGTCTTGAGCTCCTCGATCCGACCCGTCGTGGCCCGCACCGTGTCCATCGTCACCACGACCGGGCCTCGCGGGCCGTCACTGACGTCGGGGAGCGTGAGCTCCTGGGCGTAGATCGACACGGCGTCGTCGCGCCGGTTGAGCTTGCCGCGCACCACCGCCACGGTGTCCTGCTGGAGCATCGGGCCGACGGCCAGATAGGAGCTGGGGAAGAAGAGGCACTCGATGGCCCCCGCGAGGTCCTCGAGCGTCGCGATCGCCCAGAGATCACCCTTCTTGGTGCGCTTGACCTGGAGCCCGGTGATCAACCCGGCGACCGTCACCATCGACCCCTCCGGCTTGCCCCCGTCATCGGCGGTCAGCGCGGCGATCTGGGTGTCGGCGTGCGCCGCGAGCACGTGCTCGACGCCGAGCAGCGGGTGGTCGGAGACGTAGAGGCCGAGCATCTCGCGCTCGAAGGAGAGCAGGGTCGACTTGTCCCACTCGATGCCGGGCACCGGGGCCAGCCCCATCATGTCCCCACCTCCGGCGCTCTCGGCGTCGTCACCGAAGGCTCCGAAGAGGCTGTCCTGGCCGATTGCCTCCTGACGCTTGATCGAGACGAAGGCGTCGACATACTCCTCGTGGACCCTGAGCAGGCCCATCCGGGTCTGGGCCAGACCGTCGAAAGCGCCTCCCTTGATGAGGGACTCGATCGTGCGCTTGTTGCACACCACCGCGGGCACCTTGGACATGAAGTCCTCGAAGGAGGTGAACGCTCCCTTGGCCTCCCGGCCCGCGATGATCGCCTCCACGACCTGGTGGCCGACGTTGCGGATCGCCTGCATGCCGAAGCGGATGTCGGTGCCGACTGCGGCGAACTGACCGATCGAGTCGTTGACGTCGGGCGGGAGCACCTTGATGCCCATCCGGCGGCACTCCCCCAGGTAGAGCGCGGACTTGTCCTTGTCGTCACCCACGGAGGTGAGCAGTGCCGCCATGTACTCGGCCGGGTAGTTGGCCTTGAGGTATCCCGTCCAGTAGGAGACCAGGCCGTATGCCGCGGTGTGCGCCTTGTTGAACGCGTAGTCCGAGAACGGGACCAGCACACCCCACAGGGCGGCGATGGACGCCTCGTTGAAGCCCTTGGCCTTCATCCCCTCCGAGAAGGGGACGTACTCGGCATCCAGCACCTCCTTCTTCTTCTTGCCCATCGCCCGGCGCAGCAGGTCGGCGTTGCCGAGGGTGTAGCCGGCGAGCTTCTGGGCGATCTCCATGACCTGCTCCTGGTAGATCACCAGGCCGTAGGTCGTGCCCAGGATGGGGCCGAGCGCCTCGACCATCTCGGGCTGGAGCTTGCCCTCGAGCTGGGGGTCCAGCGGGGTGAGCTCCTGCTTCCCGTTCTTGCGCAGCGCGAAGTTGGTGTGCGCGTTGACGCCCATCGGCCCGGGGCGGTAGAGCGCGAGGGCCGCGGAGATGTCCTCGAAGCTGTCGGGCTGCATGAGCTTCAGCAGGGTGCGCATGCCGCCGCCGTCGAGCTGGAAGACGCCGAGGGTGTCACCGCGGGCCAGCAGGTCGTAGGTCGCGGGGTCGGTCATGTCCTTGCTCAGCGCATCGAGGTCGATGTCCTCGCCGCGGTTGGACTTCACGTTGGCGATGGCGTCGTCGAGGATCGTGAGGTTGCGCAGCCCGAGGAAGTCCATCTTCACCAGCCCCAGGGCCTCACAGCTCGGGTAGTCGAACTGGGTGATCACCTGCCCGTCCTGCAGGCGCCGCATGATCGGGATGACGTCGATGAGAGGCTCGCTGCTCATGATGACCCCGGCCGCGTGCACGCCCCACTGACGCTTCAGGCCCTCGAGGCCCTTCGCGGTCTCGACGACCTCGCCGAGGTGCGCCTCGCCGGCGACGAGCTCACGGAACTCCTTGCCCTCGCCGTAGCGGGAGTGCAACGGGTCGTAGATGCCCGACAGGGACACGCCCTTGCCCATGACGTCCGGCGGCATCGCCTTGGTGAGCTGCTCACCGACGGCGAACGGGTGACCCATGACCCGGGCGGCGTCCTTGACCGCCTGCTTGGCCTTGATCGTGCCGTAGGTGACGATCTGCGCGACGCGCTCGCTGCCGTACTTCTGGGTGACGTAGCGGATCACCTCACCGCGCCGACGCTCGTCGAAGTCGACGTCGAAGTCCGGGAGGGAGGGCCGCTCCGGGTTGAGGAACCGCTCGAAGATCAAGCCGTGCGGGATCGGGTCGAGGTCGGTGATCTTCATCGCGTAGGCGCACATCGACCCTGCGCCGGACCCACGACCGGGACCGACCCGGATGCCGTTGTCCTTGGCCCAGGTGATGAAGTCGGCGACGACGAGGAAGTACCCGGCATACCCCTTGGAGACGATGACATCGGTCTCGAAGTCGGCCTGGCGACGGGCGTAGTCGGGGATGCCTGCGGGGAAGCGGTCGGTGAGGCCGCGCTGCACCTCCTTGATGAACCAGCTCCGCTCGTCCTCCCCCGGCGGGCACGGGAAGCGCGGCATGTAGCGCCCCTCGTCCTCGGTGAAGGAGATGTCGCACATCTCCGCGATCCGCAGGGTGTTGTCGCAGGCCTGGGGCAGCTCACGCCAGGTGCGGCGCATCTCGGCGGGAGACTTCAGGTAGAACTCGTCGGCGTCGAACTTGAAGCGGCCCGGGTCCATCATCGTGGAGCCGGACTGCACGCAGAGCAGCGCCGAGTGCGCCTTGGCGTCCTCGGGACCGGTGTAGTGCAGGTCGTTGGTGGCAACGAGCGGCATGCCCAGCTCGCCGGCGAGGCGCAGCAGGTCCTTCATCGAGCGACGCTCGACGTCGAGGCCGTGGTCCATGACCTCGCAGTAGAAGTTCTCCTTGCCGAAGATGTCCTGGAAGTCCGAGGCCGCCTGCTTCGCCTGGGCATACTGCCCGAGCCGGAGCCGGGTCTGGATCTCCCCGGAGGCGCAACCCGAGGTGGCGATCAACCCCTCGCCGTACTGCGAGAGCAGCTCACGGTCGACCCGTGGCCACTTCGCGTAGACCTGGTCGAGCGAGGCCTGGGAGTCCATCCGGAAGAGGTTGTGCAGGCCGGTGTTGTTCCTAGCCAGCAGGGTCATGTGGGTGTAGGCGCCGGAGCCGGACACGTCATCGCCGGGGCGGCTGCGCTCGTCGCCCCACTTCACCCTCGTCTTGTCGGTGCGGTGCGTGCCCGGGGTGACGTAGGCCTCGACCCCGATGATCGGCTTGACCCCGGTGCCCTGGGCCTTCTTCCAGAACTCGTAGGCACCGAAGACGTAACCGTGGTCCGTCGAGGCCAGCGCCGGCATCCCCATCTCGGCAGCGCGGGTGAACAGGTCACCGATGCGGGCGGCACCGTCGAGCATGGAGTACTCGGTGTGCACGTGCAGGTGCACGAAGGAGTCAGAGCCCGCCGGCGGGCTGGTGCTCGGGCTGCTCGCGGGCGTGGCTGGCGGGGTGAGGGGGTGCGGGGAGGACATCGCCGACCATCCTAGGTCGCCCCGAGGACACCGCTCGGCGTGTCGCTGCCGTGTCGCCGGAAGCCCACCCCACGCCCCTCCCCAGCTCCCCGACTTCGTCTGTCAGAACGTCGCGACACGCCGCGCGAACCGCGTGTCGCCGACATCTCCACAGACGAAGTGGGGGAGATCCGAGAGGGGCTGGCTGACGGGTCAGAGGCGGTCGAGGGCGCCCTGGAGGTCGGCCGGGTAGCGGGACTCGAAGGTGACCCACGTCCCCGAGCCGGGATGCTCGAAACCCAGCCCGACCGCGTGGAGCCACTGGCGGTCGAGCCCGAGCCGGCGGGCCAGCACCGGGTCCGCGCCGTACGTCGGGTCACCGACGCAGGGGTGGCGCACCGCGGCCATGTGCACGCGGATCTGGTGGGTGCGGCCGGTCTCCAGGCTCACCTCGAGGAGGGACGCGTGCCGGAACGCCTCGAGCAGCGTGTAGTGGGTGACTGCGGGTTTGCCCGCCTCACGGACTGCGAACTTGTAGTCGTGACCGGGATGCCGGCCGATCGGTGCGTCGATGGTGCCCTCGATCGGGTCCGGCAGGCCCTGGACGAGCGCGTGGTAGGTCTTGTCGACCCGGCGCTCCTTGAAGGCCCGTTTGAGCACCGAGTAGGCGCGCTCGCTCTTGCACACGACCATGAGGCCGGAGGTCCCCACGTCGAGGCGGGAGACGATGCCCTGCCTCTCGCTGGCGCCGCTCGTGGAGATGCGGTACCCGGCGGCCTTCAGGCCTGCGAGCACGTTCGGTCCCGTCCACCCGACGCTCGGGTGGGCTGCGACGCCGACCGGCTTGTCGACCACGACGATGTCCTCGTCGTCGTGGACGACCGACATGCCGGGCACCGGTTCGGCGACGACCTCCAGGACCGCACTCGCCGGGGATGCCGGGAGGGCCACCTCGAGCAGGTCCCCGGCACTCACCCGGTGGCTCTTGCCGACACTGGTGGTGTTGACGCTGACCCCGCCCTCGGTGGCGATGTCCGCGGCGCGGGTGCGCGAGAGGCCGAAGAGTCGGGAGATCGCGGCGTCGACCCGCTCGCCCTCGAGCCCCTCGGGGACCAGGACCGTGCGCTGGTCAGTCATCGGCGTGCTCCGCGTGGTGGACCGGACCGCTGAGCGAGGTGCCGCGGAAAGCGAGGACGGCGATCATCGCGGCCGCGCCCACGATGGCGATGTCCGCCACGTTGCCGATGAACCACCCGAAGTAGTTGATGAAGTCGACGACGTGACCCCTGCCCGGCCCGGGCTCGCGCAGGAACCGGTCGACGAGGTTGCCCATCGCCCCACCGAGGAGGAGGCCCAGAGCAATCGCCCACGGAAGGTTGCCCACCCGACGCGCTCCCATGACGACCCAGCCGAGGATCGCGATGGAGACCGCAGTCAGCAGCCACGTCGAACTCTCACCCAGTGAGAAGGCAGCACCCGGGTTGCGGATCAGGCTCAGGCGGATCCACGATCCGAGGACGTCGACGGGCTCGCCGGGCGTCAGAGCAGCGAGTGCCCAGACCTTCGTCGCCTGGTCGAGCACCAAGGTGGCGACAGCCAGGCCCAGCAGCACGGCATACAGCCGCCGACGACCTCCGGACGGCCGTATGGCGGTGGCGGACACGGGCGGGCTGGGGTGGACGGGCGTCAGCGACGCTCCTGCTTCATCTTGCATGGCATGCATAGGGTCGCACGAGGTGCGGCCTGGAGACGAAGTTTGCCGATCGCGTTCCCACAGGATTCGCAGATCCCGTAGGTGCCGTCGTCCAGTCGCTCCAGCGCGTGCTCGGACTGCTCGAGCATCTCGCGGGCGTTGTTGGCCAACGAGATCTCCTGCTCACGCTCGTAGGTCTTCGCTCCGGCATCGGCCTGGTCGTCGCCGGCACCGTCACCGGAGTCGCGCATCAGGTCGACGAGATCGTTGTGTGCGTGCTCGAGCTCATCCCGCAGCTGTGCGATATCGGTGTTGAGCTCAGCGCGAACTCCCTTGAGCTGGGCTGCAGTCCACGGCGTCTCGCCCTCGCGGTAAGGCACCATGGACGGTGTTGAGCGGCGGGGGGCGCTCGGCGCCGAGACCTTCTTGGCAGCAGGGGCCCTCACTGCAGCCTTCTTCGCCGGAGCGGCCTTCGCCGGGGCCGCCTTCACGGCGGCCTTCTTTGCCGGGGCAGCCTTCGTCGGAGCGGCCTTCTTCGCCGGGGCTGCTTGCACCGCGGCCTTCTTCGCCGGAGCAGCCTTCGACGCGGGGGCAGTCTTCGCGGCGGTCTTACTGACGGACGTCTTCGTGGCCGAAGCCTTCTTGGCGGTAGCAGCCTTCCGCCCTGGGGTGGCCGCCGCAGGTCCGTTGTCGGCAGAGGTGGAGGCCCCGCCCGAGCCAGTCACCGCCTTGCGCGCACCGGCCGCGATCTTGGACACCTGCTTGGCAGCGCCCCGAGCCAGCTTGGCAACCATGACATGACCTGCTTCCGGAATGCGGCGGGCCCCGTCGACCCGGCCGGTGCGTGGAGGATACGGCCTGCGGGTGCTGCTCTCAACGGCGAAACGCGGTGCGAGACCGATGAGATCCCCGGCAACGCGGTAGGGCCCGGGTTGTCCCGGGCCCTACCAGTGCCAGAAGGTCAGCTCTGGTGCTCGGGCTGCGGCTCGGCGGTCTGCTCGGCCTGCGCCTCGTCGCTCGCACCCGCCTCCGCGTCCGAGCCGGTGTTGGACAGCTCGGAGAGCTGGCCCTGGATGTAGGTGTGCAGACGCGAACGGTAGTCCCGCTCGAAGCCACTGAGCTCCTCGATCTTGCGCTCGAGCAGACCGCGGTCGCGGCCGAGCTCCCCGAGGATGGCTGCCTTCTTCTGTTGCGCCTCGGCCACCATGCCCGTCGAGCGCTCGCGAGCCTCCGTGAGCATCTCGTCGCGCTGGGCCGTCGCGGAGCCGATCATCTCGTCGCGCTGGCTGGTCGCAGTGCCGATGAGCTCCTCGTTCTGCGCCTGACCGGTGCTGACCAGCTCGTCGTGCTTGGCCTGACCGGTGCTGACCAGTTCGTCGTGCTGCGCCTGACCGGAACTCAGGAACTCGTCGTACTGTCGCTGGCCGCTGCCGACCAGCTCGTCGTGCCTGGACTGACCTTCGGTGAAGAGGTCGTTGCGACGGGACTCCCCCGCCGCGACGTGCTCGTCGTGAAGACGCTGCGCCAGCGCGATCACGCCTGCTGC
>JBDTDY010000329.1:0-3193 GCA_039922835.1 Ornithinibacter sp. | reverse complement strand
CCGGCCGGGGTCCCCAGGTAGGGGAACGTGTCCAGGTACGGCGGCTGGGGGGGCTCGTTCTCCGTCCCGTCCGTGAGCCCGGCGCTGGCCGCGTCGGGGGTGAACGACGGGTCGACGAGGGGGATGGTGGCCCCCGCGACGGCCCGCAGCTCGATGGCGACCACGTCATCGATCACGCGGCGGCCGTTAGGGAAGCCGGCAGCGTCACCGGCGATGAGCCCGATCGTGTTGGGCTCGGCCGTCGGGGGGACCGCGACGTTCAGGCGCAGCATGTCGGCCTGGTTGGCCCCGGTGTAGTTCTGGAAGCCCTTGACCACGCCGTTCGGGATACCGGTCAGCAGGATCGCAAGCAAGTCCGCGCGGCTCTTGGTGTAGCCGGCCAGGTTGGGGAAGACGTTCGGGTAGAGGACCGGCAGGAGCCCCGCGAGTTCCGGCTTCGCGACGTACTTCGCGTACGCCTTGTCGGCGCTCGGCGGCGTGGCGTTCCACTCGTCCTTCTCGGCCATCGGGGTGATGACCTCGTTGAACAGTGGGTTTCCCAACCGCGAGACCTGCTGGAACGGGCCGGAGTTCACCGGCTTCTTGCCGGCCTTCATCATGTGGCGGTTCTTCTGACGGCTGGCAGTGGCCCACACGCCGATGACCGAGGTCGCCTTGGTGACGTCCGTCGGGCGCACGTTCCCCGCGGTGAGGTCGGTGATGGGGACCTGGATGGCGATGCTGTGGACGTTGAGTCCCTGGGTGCCGTTGACTCCGGCGGCGGCCGCCGACGGGATCAGGTGGAGGAACTGGAAGGGCCGCAGCGTGCCGAGGTCGAAGATGCTGCCGAGGTCGACGTGGAAGCCGTCGGCGCGCTGGCCGGCGAACACGGTGCGACCACCGGCGATCATGTGGATGGCTTGGTCCGCCAGGTCCGAGTAGTTCGGGGTGCTGCGGGGGCCGACGTTGACCGGCGGGCAGAGAAGTCGCTTGGCGAGCGTGGACCAGCCCTTGCCCTTCTGGTAGCGGGACACGGAGTAGTACTGCGGCCGGTTCCACTCCGTGTCGGTGATCTTGGTGATCTGCCCCGTGTTGTACAGGAAGGTGTTCTTGTTGCGGATCTCGGTCGTGAAGCGGAAGCGGTAGACCACGTCCGCGTCCCCGGCGACACCGGAGTTGCTGATCTTGATCTCGTACTGCACGTCGTCGCCGAACTCGTAGAAGTTCGGGCCACCCTGGGGGTTCTGGAACGGGATGAAGTTGGCGATGAGCGTGACGGTGTCAGCCTTGTCGGGGCTGACGAACGCGTAGACGTCGGTGTTGTCGGCGACCGGGTCCTTGGAGATTTCCGGGGCTTCGCGGTGGGAGGACATCAGGCCTTCCCTCCCGCTGCCTTGACGAGGCGGCGGACCAGGTCGGCGTCGTGGATCTCGACCTCGTCCTCGCCCACCATGAGGGAGAGGACACCCGAGCGCGGGTCCTCGATGTATGCGACGAGGACGGCTCCGTCGAGAGCCTCGAGAGCCTCCTCGTGGGAGCGTGGCGCAGCGCTCGCCCTGCTTGCGGTGGCGACGACGGCGATGGCCGTCCCCGTCCCCGCAGCGGCCAGGAAGCCGCGTCGTGTGGCATCTGCCATGGTGATCCCTTTCAAGAGAGCACAGGCCTGAGCCCGCGCTGTGACGAGCCGCAGGCACGGACGCAGGTCCACGGCGACCCAAAGGTGGTTCGGAGCGCGCCATCACACGGATGGGCGTACAGGGATCACTCTCCGAACCTGCGCTGACCATAGGCTCGATCGGCCCGATCTGGAAGGGTTACCCGACTATTGCCCGGCTCGGTCCTCGAGGAGTGTGGCCTCGGCCCGCGCATCAGCCTCCACTCGGACCACGGCAGAATGTGGGGGTGCCGACTCCCGAGAGCTCCCTGGACCCCGCCATCTCGGCGCGACTCAAGCGTGACCCGGCCGGGTTGGTGCCCGCGGTCGTGCAGCAGCACGACACCGGCGAGGTGCTCATGCTCGGCTGGATGGACGAGGAGGCACTGCGCCGCACCCTCACGCAGGGCCGGGTCACCTACTGGTCGCGCAGCCGTGCGGAGTACTGGCGCAAGGGCGACACCTCCGGGCACGCGCAGATCGTCCGCTCGGTGGCGCTGGACTGCGACGGCGACACCCTCCTCGTTCGGGTGGACCAGGTCGGTGCGGCCTGCCACACCGGTGACCACACGTGCTTCGACGCCGACGACCTGGGGGCCGTCGTGGGCCGGAGTGCGACGTGAGCGGTGCCGGGGTGGGCACCCCTGACCTCGGGTTCGGCCAGACCTGGCCGGGCCTGGATGCCTTCGGGGTGTTGGCTCGGGACCGCCGGGTCATCCCGGTCGTGCGCCGGTTGATGGGCGACGCCGAGACACCCGTGGGGGTCTACCGCAAGCTGGCCGGTGATCGGCCCGGGACCTTTCTCCTGGAGTCGGCCGAGCACGGCGGCGTCTGGTCCCGGTGGTCGATCGTGGGCGCGACGAGCCGGGCCACCCTGACGGAGAAGGACGGTCAGGCCCACTGGATCGGTGAACCGCCGGTGGGGGTTCCCACGACCGGAACGGCGACCGAAGCGCTGCGCGGCACCATGGAGGCACTCGCCACCGAGCCGATCGAGGGGCTGCCACCGCTCACCGGTGGCATGGTCGGTGCGATCACCTACGACGCGGTGCGCCAGTGGGAGCGGGTGCCGGCCACCACCCCTGATGACCTGCAGCTGCCCGAGCTGGCCCTCATGCTCGCCACGGACCTCGCGGTGCTCGACCACAGTGACGGTTCCATCCTGCTCGTCGCCAACGCGATCAACTACGACGCCACCGACGAGCGGGTCGAGCAGGCCTGGGCCGACGCGGTCGATCGCCTCGACGCGATGACCCGTGCGCTCGCTGCCCCGGCACAGAGCACGGTGGCGGTCGTCGACGCCGCGGCGGTGGAGGCTGCGATGGACCTGGTGAGGTCCAACACGACCCAGTCCCGCTACGAGGAGGTCGTCGAGCTCGCGAAGGAGGACATCCGCGCGGGGGAGGTGTTCCAGGTCGTGCTCTCCCAGCGCTTCTCGCTCGACTGCCCCGCCGATCCCCTCGACGTCTACCGAGCGCTGCGGGCATCGAACCCCAGCCCCTACATGTACCTCTTCCGCCTTCCGGCGCCTGACGGCACCTCCTACTCCGTCGTCGGGAG
>JBDTDY010000328.1:0-4314 GCA_039922835.1 Ornithinibacter sp. | reverse complement strand
CCGGTCGCCGCAGATCCCTTTGGACAGGTCAGTACCGTGGCCATTCAGGGGAGGGGAGCGGCAGGCCCCGGATCAGCTGTGATTCATCTGGTGCAACAGGCAGACGACGAACTGACATAATGTCGATTATCGGCGTAATCATTGGATGCTGGAATCGGAGAGTGAAGCCGGGTGGAGCGACACCGAGATCAGACCCGGACGGTTGGCTCCTGCGCGGCCTGACAACCCCGGTCAGGGCCGCCTCCGGTTCGCGTCGTCATCCAAGAACTCTGTGGACCTGCGGGCCACCCACTGCGCGAGCTGCATGAAGTCACCTGAGCCGGCGGGCTCGTCGTCAGGCCCGTGGGCTGGCGGGGTGGCGCCGGACACGGTGTCGGCCGCCGCGACCAGGGTCTGAGCCGAGAGATGACCCTCGCCCGCCTCGAGGACGCCGACGATCGCGAGCGTCTCGAAGTGGGTCGCCAAGGCGGTGCAGTCTTCGGTGCGAACCCCTGCCTGCTCGTCCGTCCGATTCAACGAGGAGCCCAGATCCATGACCGCGCCGAGCATCCGGTGGAGCGGCGCCGCCATCGCGTCCACGATGCGCGGCTGCGGTGCGGCCCCAACGGCCGGCGATGCCACCTCCGCTGCGCAGCGCAGCAGATCAGCTACCGCGTCCCTGGTGCGCTGAACTCGCTCGTCGACCCCGTCGGGTCTGAGGTGCGGCACGACGGCGAAACCGGCGAGCAAGCCGATGAGGACGCCCGCGAACAGGAGGAGGACGTACTCCACGAGCGTCCGGGTCGGATCCAGGCCGCCGCCGGTGACGTTCATGCCGACCGAGACGATGACGAAGCTGCCGATGGAGAGGACCTGGTTGCTGGCGATCAGCCACAGCCCGGCCAGGGCGGCAAGCAGCGACAGGGGCAGCAGCGCCTGTGGGGGCAGGATCCACAGCGCCACCGCCATCAGTGCGGCCCCCCCGGCCACGCCGAGGAGTCGCTGCTTGGCCTTGAACAGGGACTGGGTCCAGCTGATCTGCAGGATCGCGAACGACGCCGTGGCCATCGAGGTGACCAGCGGGTCGTTCGGCCCCACGACCACCCAGGCCACGACAAACGTGAGGAGAACTCCGAGTGCAGTGCGTAGGGCGTGCCGCAGGATCTGCGAGCGCCACGTCAGCACCGACCGCACGGACGCGAGGGCGAAGGCCCTTCTCGTGGCCGCGGCACGGGTCGCCACGGTGGTGTCCCGGCCACGGGCAGCCGCCTCGACCCGACCCAGAGCCTGCAGCGCCCCGTCCAGGGGGGACCCGATCGGCCCCGTTGCGGCGGAGGGCCCCTTGTCGCCGGGGCTGGCGGAGTCCGGGTCCTTGGCTCTGACCAACGCAGCAACGGCCAGGGCTGCCCGATCGGCGGTGGCTCCGTCCCCAGGGCGCAGGACGCTTCGGATCGTCCGGTAGCGCACGGCCTCTCGCAGTGACTCCCCCAGCCACTGCACCGGCTTGTCGCGCAACCACATCATGTAGGCCTGATCGAATCCGGGAACGGCCTCGGTCAGTGTCCCGGCCACGAGGTCACGCGTCACGTCGCTGGGATCCCTGACCTTCAGCAGGATGCGCAGCGCGACCACGAACCCGACACCGACGAACGCGGCGCCCACGGTCTGGCGGGGGGAGCCCGTGTCTGCCTGGAGCGCGAACCCCAGCACCGTGGCGAGGCCAAGGCCCAGCCCGGCCTGCGCGTAATTCTTCCCCAGTACGGGCAGGAGCCCGGCCACGAAGATGATCACGCAGACCAGCGCGAGTGCCGCCCCGAGGCTGTGCTCCCCGATGATCCGGGGCACGGACGCGGACAGCGCGGTCAGAGGGCCGAACCACGTCACCTTCCGCAGATCGGCACGCAGCGACCCGCCGCCCACGCCGAGCGTGAAGAAGATGGCGGTGAAACCCGCGATGATGGTGCCCGCTCCGGCGCCCAGCTGGTCGGCGATGAGGATGGCGCCCCCCATCACCACGACCACCACGACGATCAAGCCGATGCTGGCCGAGTAGTCCCTCCCGCGCACGTCCGCAGGGACGAGGACCACCTTCTTCCGCACTCGCGTCAGCCTACCGAGGAGGAGGCCTTCCGGGGCGTGACCAGCGGCTCCGACGCGGCGAGGATGGCACGGACCCGGGCGATCGCCCGCGATGACGGGAACTTCCGTCGGCTCTGCGACGATGATGAAGGTGAAACTTCGCCGATGACGCGACGGTCGCGACCTGACATCTCCAAGCCCCCGGGCGCGACCGTTCGACCCAGGAGAACCGTGAGCAAGAACAGCAGACCCCCCTCAAGCGCGCGGGGCAGCCGAGAGCGCGTCGAGGAGATGCGCAAGGTCCAGCAGGCCAAGGACCGTAGAGCCAGGTTCCTCATCATCGGCGCGGTCGGGGCGGTGATCCTCCTCATCGTGGGTGTCGTCGGCGTGACCGTCTACCGCGACGTGTCGTCGCGGCCCACGCTCGAGGCGATCAAGACCTTCACGGTCACGGGTGAGCACACGACTGCGCCCGTGACGTACGAGCAGAGCCCGCCCGTCGGGGGTGACCACAACGCGATCTGGCTCAACTGCGGCGTCTACCCGTCAGCGGTCCCCAACGAGCTGGCCGTTCACGCGCTCGAGCACGGCGCAGTATGGGTGACCTACTCCCCTGACCTCCCCGCCGATCAGGTCACGGCGCTGAAGGAGGCGATCCCCGACACCTACATGGTGCTCTCACCCTTCGAGGGGCTCACCTCCCCCGTCGTCGCCAGCGCCTGGGGTGCCCAGCTCGAGTTGACCGGTGCCGATGACCCCAGGCTCGAAGAGTTCATCTCGACCTACCGTCAGGGTCCCCAGACGCCCGAGCCGGGAGCTGCGTGCACCGGCGGCAGTGACGGCGAGATCCCGATGCCCACGTCGTGACACCCCAGGAGGACGCGGTGGGAGGTGCGGCCGTCGCCGTCGACCAGCACGGTGGCAGCGTCCCTCTTGCCCCGAACCGTCGGACTCTCGTGGCGACCGCCCTGGTCTCGCTGCTGGTGGGCGTGCTGGGCACGCTCGGGGTGGTGCAGGTGCGCTCGTCGGCCCCGGCAGACTTCGGGGCCGACGCAGGCTTTGCTCGGGACATGCAGGCCCACCATCTCCAGGCCGTCGAGATGTCCTTGCTGGTGCGTGATCGCACCTCCGACGAGGAGATCCGCGCCGTGGCCTACGACATCCTCACCAGCCAGCAGCAGCAGGCCGGCCAGATGTACGGGTGGCTCGTGCAGTGGGGGCTCCCGCAGACCTCCAGCAGTCCCCCGATGGCCTGGGTCGGAGGCGGACACGCAGTTGCACATGCGAGCGCTGACGGTGTCATGCCCGGCATGGCGAGCGCGCAGCAGGTCGATGACCTGGAGGCAGCCGACGGGATCGAGGCCGAGCGGCTCTTCCTGACGCTGATGATCGCCCACCACCGAGGGGGTGTGGCCATGGCCGATGCGGCGGTGGTCCAGGCCCGCACCGATGAGGTGGTCGCACTGGCCTCGGCGATCTCCACGTCCCAGTCCCTGGAGACGCGGTTCCTGGAGGACATGCTCGCCGACCGCTCATGACGACGCGCCAGCCAGGCGGGTCACCGTGCGCGCCTCCACCTCATACCTGCTCGCCACCGAGGCGCCGGCGCGGAAGAAGCGCCGGCGCAGTGCGCCCTCGACGTCGACGTGGTCGTCCACGACCAGTCGTGCCGCGACCCGCCGCGATCGTGCCGACCAGCACGCGACGTCGATCGTGTCGACCGTCACCGCACTTCCACGCCTCGTTCGGGCACCCCGAGGCACCACGACGCGCACCGTGACGAGGGTGTCTCCACTGGGCAGCTGGCGCGGCTCCCCCACGGCGCTCACTCGCCCGACGATCCGCGTCGAGTTGACATAATCCATCGTGACCTCCTGCTGACGGGGACAACCGTGGCTGCCGTCGCAAGGCTCGCCGACATCGCGCTGGGAGACCACATCCGGCTCCGATCCTGTGGACGACCCGCACCCAGCGAGCCGCCTGTGGACGGCAGCCGAGGACGGGATCGCTCATAACCTGACGTCGACCCACGTTTGCACCTACGCTGGTGCAGGCAGGGCGCGGCAGGGGCGCCTGTCGGGCCCGCACGGGCCACGTGGTCCACATGGAATCGAGATCGGTCTTGCGCTCGGCAGGTGGGATGCGCGCGTCGGTGGCCCTGGTCACCGCAGGCGTTCTCTTCGCCGTCCTCGCACCCGGTGCCCGTGCCGAGGATCCGCCCGCCCCGACGCCGACGGCCACCAGCGCCCCGACACC
>JBDTDY010000327.1:0-2814 GCA_039922835.1 Ornithinibacter sp. | reverse complement strand
ACCATGCGGGTCACGACGACGGGCTTGCCGACGGTGAGCTCGTAGCCCTCGCGCCGCATCTGCTCGACGAGGATCGCCAGCGCGAGCTCACCACGGCCCTGGACCTCCCAGCTGTCGGGGCGCTCGGTCGGGAGCACCCGCATCGACACGTTGCCGACGAGCTCGCGGTCCAGACGGTCCTTGACCAGCCGCGCGGTGACCTTGGCGCCCTTGACCCGCCCCGCCATCGGGCTGGTGTTGATGCCGATCGTCATCGAGATCGCCGGCTCGTCGACCGTGATGAGCGGCAGCGGGCGCGGGTCGTCGGCGTCGGCGAGGGTCTCCCCGATCGTGATCTCCGGGATGCCGGCCACGGCGATGATGTCGCCGGGCCCGGCCTGCTCGGCAGGCCGGCGCTCGAGTGCGTCGGTCATCAACAGCTCGGTGATCTTGACCTTCTCCGTGGTGCCGTCACGGCGGCACCACGCGACCTGCTGCCCCTTGCGGATGGTGCCGTTGTGCACGCGCAGCAGGGCGAGCCGTCCGAGGAAGTTCGAGGCGTCGAGGTTGGTGACGTGGGCCTGGAGCGGTGCCTCGGGGTCGTAGGAGGGGGCCGGGATGGTCTCGATGATGGTGCGGAACAACGGTTCGAGGTCGTCACCGTCGGGCATGTCACCGTCGGCGGGGCGGGTCATCGAGGCCCGGCCGGCCTTGGCCGATGCATAGACGATGGGGAATTCGAGCTGGTCCTGGTGGTGGTCGGCGTCGACCAGCAGGTCCATGAACAGCTCGTAGACCTCGTCGACGACCTCGCCGATGCGGGCGTCGGGGCGGTCGACCTTGTTGATGCAGAGCACCACCGGCATCTTGGCTGCGAGGGCCTTGCGCAGCACGAACCGGGTCTGTGGCAGCGGGCCCTCGCTCGCGTCCACGAGGAGAACCACGCCGTCGACCATCGACAGGCCTCGTTCGACCTCGCCGCCGAAGTCGGCGTGACCGGGAGTGTCGATGATGTTGATGGTCATGCCGTCGGTGAGCCCGGCATCGGCCGCAGCCTTCCCGGCATACCGCACGGCAGTGTTCTTGGCCAGGATCGTGATGCCCTTCTCACGCTCGAGGTCACCGCTGTCCATGGCGCGCTCGGCGATGTGGTCGTGTTCCCCGAAGGCACCCGACTGCCAGAGCATCTTGTCGACCAGCGTGGTCTTTCCGTGGTCGACGTGGGCGACGATGGCGACGTTACGAAGGTCGTCGCGAGAGGAGAGAGGCATAACCACCAGTGTCTCAGGCATCGAGGCATGCACCCAATCGCCGCCGGCCGCCCTGCTCAGGTCTCACTTGGGTAACCGTCGCCCGGTGGCCGGCTCCATCGGGCCCGGATGCCGTTACTGTCACCCTCACGGTGGACGGAGCGGCCCCCCGGGCCGTGTCGCCCTCCCCTCGGGCGTCCAACCCGGACGACCGACGTGATCGCACACCCAAGCGAGGTTTATCGATGAAGCTCCAGCGGAAGGTGCCCTTCGCCATCATGGCGGTGGCAGCCCTCACCCTGACCGCGTGCGCGCAGTCGGACCGGGAGTCGGGTGACTCCACCAGCAGCGGCGCCAGCAGCGACCTGAAGGACACCCTGACGTTCGGTGCGGCCGGCGCGCCCAAGCTGTTCGACCCCTTCTACGCGACCGACGGGGAGACCTTCAGGGTCACCCGGCAGATGCACTCAGGCCTGCTCGGGGTCACCCCGGGCACCGCCGACGTCGAGCCCGACCTGGCCGAGAGCTGGACGCCTTCGGCCGACGGCCTCACCTGGAACTTCAAGCTCCGCCAGGGCGTGAAGTTCTCCGACGGAGAGCCGTTCAACGGCGCGGCAGTCTGCGCCAACATGAAGCGCATGTTCGAGCAGAAGGGGGCGGGTCAGACCGCAGGCGAGTACTGGGGCTACTTCTTCGGCTCGTTCAGCGACAAGCCGGCGGACTCCCTCTACAAGTCCTGTGAGGCACCCGACGAAAACACCGCGGTCATCACGATCACGCGTTCCACGTCGAGCTTCCCGACGATCCTCTCCCTCGACTCCTTCTCGATGCAGTCCCCGAAGGCGATGACTGCGGGTGACGCCAACAACGTCGTCGCAGCGGGCGAGGGGTTCACGTACCCGGCATACAGCCAGGCCCCCGTGGGCATCGGGCCGTACAAGCTGGACAAGTACGACGAGGCCAACAAGACGGTCACCCTCGTCGCCAACGACATGTACTGGGGCGAGAAGCCGAAGACGGCCAAGCTCGTCTTCAAGATCATCCCGGACGAGAGCACCCGTCGCCAGGAGCTCGAAGCCGGGTCGATCGACGGCTACGACCTGCCCAACCCGGTGGACTGGAAGGGCCTGAAGGACGAGGGCAACAAGGTCGAGGTGCGCCCGGCCTTCAACATCCTCTACTTGGGCCTGAACCCCGAGAAGAACCCGAAGCTGAAGGACCTCAAGGTCCGCCAGGCCATCTACCACGCGCTCAACCGTGACCAGATGGTCAAGACCCAGCTGCCAGAGGGGGCAACGGTTGCCACGCAGTTCATGCCCGCCACGGTGGCCGGGTTCAACACCGACCTCAAGCCCTTCTCCTACGACCCGGAGATGGCGAAGTCGCTGCTGAAGGAGGCCGGACAGGAGGGCATGGAGCTGACCTTCGCGTTCCCGACCGAGGTCTCGCGCCCCTACATGCCAGACCCGCAGAAGATCCACGACGCCTTCAAGGCTGACCTGGAGGCTGTCGGCATCAAGGTCAAGGTCGTCAACAAGCCGTGGAACGGTGGCTACCTCGATGACGTCAACAACGGCAACTACGA
>JBDTDY010000326.1:0-10989 GCA_039922835.1 Ornithinibacter sp. | reverse complement strand
CTCACCCTGCAGCCCAAGGCCTCTTGAGGCCCGTCACCGTCTGACCTCATAGGTGAGTGGCGTCCGCAGATCCGGACGCTACTCACCCGTTGGTCGACCGTCCTCAGCGCCTGGTCAGCGGAGGTTGGCCACCATCGCCTCGACGCTCACGAGGGGCCCGGTGTAGAAGGGGATCTCCTCGCGGACGTGGCGGCGCGCCTCGGCCGCCCGGAGCTCGCGCATGAGGTCGACGATGCGGTGCAGCTCATCGGCCTCGACGGCGATGATCCACTCGTAGTCGTTGAGCGCGAACGACGCGATCGTGTTGGCCCGCACGTCGGGGTAGTCGCGCGCCTGCTTCCCGTGCTCCATGAGCATCTCGCGACGCTCGGTGTCGTCGAGCAGGTACCAGTCGTAGGACCGCACGAACGGGTAGACGCAGATGTAGTCGCGTGCCTCCTCCCCCGACATGAAGGCCGGGATGTGGCTCTTGTTGAACTCGGCCGGCCGGTGCAGCGCCGCGACTGACCACACCGGGTCGAGGTGCTGTCCGTATGCCGTGCGCAGCAGTGCGTGGTAGGCCTCCTGGAGCGCCTCGATCGTGGCCGCCTGCCACCACACCATGAGATCTGCGTCGGCGCGCAGACCCGCGACGTCGTAGGTGCCGCGCACGACGACGTCGCGCTCGCCGAGGTCACTGAACAGCTGCTCGACCTCGGCAGCCAGCTCGTCACGGTCCCCGTCACCGATCGGCTCCGCGACGGCGAAGACGGACCACATGGCATAGCGGATGGTGTCGTTGACCTCGCGGATCCTGGCTGCGCCGGGCTTCGCGGGGGTGGTGCGGGTGGTATCACTCATGAACGGTGCTCTCCTGGAGTGGATGTGGTGGTGAGATCTGCGGGTGTGGTGCTCGTCGAGCGGCTTTCGGGCGGACCAAAGGACGCGGCGAGGTGTGCGGTGGTAGCGCGGGCGGCACGAAGGGCGGAGGCGATCGTGGCGGGGATGCCCACCCCGTCATAGGTGGCGCCCGCCACCTCGAGCCCCGGCACCAGGTCCAGGGCGGCACGCACGGCGGCGACCCGCTCGACGTGCCCCACGGCATACTGCGGCAGCCCCCCACCCCACCGCTGCACGTGGCTGTCGACGAGGGTGGGCAAGGGTCGGCCGATGGCCTCGGAGATCTCGGCGACGGAGACCGCGACGAGGTCGGCGTCCTCGCGTTGGAGGGACGCCTCCTCGCGCGCGCGGCCGATCGACGCACGGAGGTGCACGACCTCACCGGACAGGCTGCCGGTCCACGCCCACTTGTTGGCGCTGAACGTGCTGGCCTTGATGGTGCGCCCCTCCACCGGGGGCACGAGGAAACCGGAACCCACCAGCCCGGTGAGGTGGTCGCGGGCGACCGCGAGCGTCACGACCGCGGTGGATGCCACTTCGACCTCACCGAGACGAAGAGCGGCCTGCGGTGCGTGTTCTGCGAGCAGTCGAGCGGCAGGAGCCGAGGGTACGCACACGATCACGGCATCGGCGTCGACCGCCTCCGGCGCGGCGGCCGAGCCGACGACGAGCCGCCAGCCCTCCCCGCTCCGGGCCAGCGCACGGACCACGGACCCGGTGCGCACGTGCACGCCGCGACGCACCAGCTCGCTCGCCACGAGGTCGGGCAGCTGCCCCACCCCACCCACGATCCCGGCGAACGGGGGCCTGTCGGCAGGGGCCCTGTCCACCGGACGCACCAGCGACTCACCGTGGGTGGCCCGGTCCCAGAGTGCCGGCATCGTCGCCTGGAGCGACAGTCGCGTCGCGTGACCGGCATACACACCGCCGAGCAGGGGCTCGACCAACCGGTCGACGACGGCGCGGCCCAAGCGGGCCCCGATGTAGTCACCGACGGAGACGTCCTGCGTCACCGGACCTGCAGGCCAGGGTTGCTCGTCGCGCAGCCGGTCGACCTCCTCGGGCTCGAGCACCCCGAGCGCCGATGCCGGGTCGGTCGGCACGCCCATGAGGGTCGCCTTCGGGAGCGGGCGCAGCCCACCCCGCGACCACACCGAGGCGGAGGTGGTAGCGGGGGTGGTGAGCAGGTGTGCGGCCCCGACCCGACGCACGAGGTCGATCCCCTCCTCACGCACGGCGAGCATCGCCTCGGCGCCGACGTCGACGAGGTGTCCGCCGACCGACTCGCGGCGCAGCTTTCCCCCGACGCGATCGCTCCCCTCGAGCAGCGTCACTCGCACGCCCGGCCAGGAGTCCAGCACCTCGAGGGCGGCGCCCAGTCCCGCGATCCCACCCCCCACGACCACGACGTGGGGCCGGGTGGAGACGGCCGGGGCAGACATGCATCCAGCGTCTCACGCGACGCACGAGCCCCTGCCGCCACCCCGGTGACCCGTGAGACCGGATCGGGAGCAAGCCGTGACCCGATCGAGACCCGTGTCGGGGAACCCTGGCGCCACGCTGGCCCTCCCAGCGAGAGCACGCACCGACGACGAAGGAGTCACCATGCGCACCCCGGCCCGCCCCGCCCCGTCAGCACCGCCGTCCCGGAAGCATCGCAGGCGCACCCTCGCCTCCGCCCTACTCGTCGGGGCACTCGGGCTCGGCGCCCTCGCCGGGTGTGGTGCAGGCAGCTCAGGTGACAGCGCCGCCGTCGGCGGTCGCTCGGGAGCCGTGGAACAGTCCGACGCCCAGGCACCGGTGGCCGCAGGGGGCGCCGAGCAGCCCGCCACCCCATTCGAGGGGTCGAAGCAAGCGGGGACGAATGCCGTTGTTGCCGTGAGTGATCGGAAGCTGAGCAGACGCGCTGACATGTCGCTCACCGTCACCGATGTTCCCCTCTCGGCGGCGAAGGTCCGAGGCGTCGCCGCCAGCCAGAACGGTGTCGTCGTGGCCGAGGAGGTCTCCACCCAGAAGGACGCTCCGGAGGGCGACGGCTTCGCCTACGGCACCATCACGATCTCGGTCCCGGCCGACCGGCTCGACGCGGCCCTGGACGAGGTGGCCAAGATCGGTGAGGTGGCGTCGCGCAACACCTCGACCGATGACGTGACGGCACAGTTCGTCGACACCGAGTCGCGGGTGAAGTCGATGAAGGCCAGCGTCGAGCGCGTCCGGGCGCTGATGACCCGGGCCGAGAAGCTCACCGACATCGTCGCCCTCGAGTCCGAGCTCTCTCGCAGGCAGTCCGATCTCGAGGCCTACGAGACCCAGCTCGCGGCGCTCCAGGACTCGGTCACCCTCTCCCCGATCACGGTGCGGCTCGCCACGAGCGAGAAGGTGCTCGCCGAGCAGGGCGGTGACACCGGGTTCCTCGCGGGCCTCACGGCCGGCTGGAAGGCGTTCACCGGCTCGGTGACCGTGCTGCTCACCGCGCTCGGGGCGGTGCTCCCCTTCGCGGTGTTCATCGCCCTCGTGCTCGTACCACTGGTGCTGTGGCTCCGCCGCCGCACCCCGCACGCGCAGGCTCCGGCTGCCACCCCCGCGGCGTTCCAGCCGCCACCCGCGGTGTGATTCGCACAGGTTCCTCGCGTCAGTCCGCGGCGTCCATCCAGTCCAGGAGGAGCCGGAGCACGTCCTCCGGCTCCTCCATCGACGGCAGGTGCGCCGAGCCGGGGAGGTCCACGCGCCGCACGTCGGGGAGGGCCTTCTCGAGAAGGTTTGCGGCGAGGTTGATCGTGTCGAGGTCGTGCACGCCCACGATGAGCAGCACCGGCTGGCTGATCTCGGCGAGCCGCTCGGTCGCCGGCGGGTCGAGCTCGACCTCCTCGATGCCGGCCCAGCCGGCGGTGACGTCGAAGGCGTTGCGCTGCATCACCCGCACGGATGCCGTGACGCCCGGGTCGACGTCGCCGAGGGTTCGCCCCGCACCCACGACCCAGGTCGTGATGTTGGCCTCGACCGCGCCGTCGAGGTCGCCTCGTGCGAGCGCCTCGCGCTCAGCGGCGAAGAAGGCGCGTAGGGCTGGTGTCGCCTCGGTGATCAGGCTGCCACCCGGTGGGCAGAGCGCGAGGGAGCGCACCAGTCCTGGCCTGAGCAGTGCCACCTCGACCGCCACCCCGGCACCGAACGATGCGGCGACGAGGTGGCACGACGCCACGCCGAGGTGGCACAGCGTCTCGAGCACGTCCTCGACGGGGTCGAGCCGGGTCGGCGCGAGGGTGGACTCCCCGAAGCCGCGCAGGTCCAGTCGGATCGTGTCGTGGGTGGCGGTCAGACCAGCCCAGTGTGGGTCCCACATCCGTCGATCGGCGACCCCGGCGTGGAGCAGCACGACCGGGGCCCTGCCCGCCGGTCCGGCGCGGTCGTAGGCGATGCCGGTGGGGGTGCGAGACGTGGGCATGCTTCTCCCGGTGAGGTCCGACAAGGGTTGCGATCACCAGTGAACGCCGACCGGTCGGGGCCGGCAACCGGTTATCGCTCGGTCTGCGCCTCGAGCACCCACTCGACCTCACCGTCGACGAGCCGATCGGTCGGGAGGAGACCGAGGGCCGTGGCGACCCGCTGCGAGGCGACGTGGTCGGGGTGGACGCGCGCCAGGACCCGTGAGGTGCCGCGGTCCAGGACCTCGGCCAGCACCAGCCCTGCGGCGGCGCGCGCGATCCCCTGGCCCTGCCACTCGCTCGACACGACCCACGCGAGCTCGGCCTCGCGCCGGGCAGGGTGGACGGTGGCCTGCACGAAGCCCACCGCCGGGCCGCTGCCACCCACGCGCACGACCCAGGTGTGCCACGCCTCCCCCGGGTCGCCCGAGCCGGTGACCTGAGAGGTGTAGCGCTGCTCCAGTGCGTCCGGGGTCGGCGGCTCTCCACCGGTGAACCGGTAGAGCCCGGGGTCCGCGAGCACTGCCACCATCTCCACCGCGTGTGCCACCCGCAGTGGTTCGAGCCGCAACCGGCTGTCGCCCAGGGGTGGCGTGGTGCTCACCTCGCGGACGCCTCGTGCACGAGGTCGACGACCCGCGTCAGCACATCGGCATCGGTGTCCGGGAGCACTCCGTGACCGAGGTTGAAGATGTGGCCGGGCGCCTGGCGCCCCTCCTCGACGATCTCGCGCACCCTGCGCTCCAACGGCGCCCACGGCGCGAACAGGAGGGCGGGGTCCAGGTTGCCCTGCACGGCATACCGGCCGTCCAACCTGGCGAGGGCGTCGGTGAGTGAGAGGCGGTAGTCCACGCCCACGACCTCTGCACCGGCCTCCCCCATGAGCGGGAGCAGCTCGCCGGTGCCGACGCCGAAGTGGATCCGCGGCACGTCGAGGTCGGCGACGGCGGCCAGGGCGGTGGCCGAGTGGGCCTGCACCAATGCCGTGTAGTCGGCACGGTTCAGGACGCCCGCCCAGGAGTCGAAGAGCTGCACGACGGACGCGCCCGCCTCGGCCTGGATCCGCAGGAACGAACCCGAGATCTGCGCGAGCTGGGCGCACAGGTCCCACCACAGGTCGGGGTCGCCGTGCATCAGGGCCTTGGTGTGCTCGTGGTTGCGCGAGGGCCCTCCTTCGACGAGGTAGGACGCCAAGGTGAACGGCGCGCCCGCGAAGCCGATGAGCGGCGTGCCCCCGAGCTCTGCGACCAGCAGGTGCACCGACTCGATGATGTCGGGCACGTCCTCGGGGTGGAGGTCGCGCAGCTGCCCCAGGTCCGCCCTGCTGCGGATCGGTCGCTCGATGACCGGGCCGACCCCGGGGACGATGTCGAGGTCAACCCCCACGGCCTGGAGCGGCACGACGATGTCGGAGAAGAAGATCGCCGCGTCGACACCGTGGCGGCGCACCGGCTGCAGGGTGATCTCGGTGACGAGGTCGGGCCGCCGGCAGGACTCGAGCATGCCGACGCCCTCGCGCAACGCGCGGTATTCCGGGAGCGAACGCCCCGCCTGGCGCATGAACCACACCGGCGTGTGGGGCACCGGCTGGCGCCGCGCGGCTCGCACCAGCACGGAGTCCGACGGGTCAGGGGTGGGATGAGGAGTGGTCACGAGGCGCATCCTCCCATCGGCGCGCCCGATGGGCGGACCCGGAGGGGGGTGCTCGCGGCGTCGCGCGCTCAGAGCGCGATGACGGCGGCTCCCCCGATCGCGAGCACGACACCCACCTGTTGCACGCGTTGGAGCCGCTCGTCGAGCAGGAGCCGCGCCAGCACGATCGTCACCACCGGGTAGAGCGAGGCGAGGACCGCCGTGGTGCTCACCTCACCGCGCGAGGACGCGATGGAGAAGAGTGCGTTCGCCGCGAGGTCACCGCAGCCGATGAGCAGGAAACCCGGGAGCTCGCGCGCGCTCACCCCTCCGGTGCTCCGGGTCAGCAGCGCGATGGCCACGAGGATGGTCACCGAGGTCATCCGCATGCCCCACAGCGTCATCAGCGTCGACTCACGACCACCGCGGTCGATGCAGAAGAGCGCGAACCCGAACCCGAGGGCCGCGATGCTGGCGAGCACGACGGGGCGGGGTGAGACGCCGCCGCTGAGCTCCGGGCCGGAGGCGAGCGTCACGCCCACGACGGCGATGAGCATGCCGACCCAGGCCCACGGGGAAGGCTGCTCCCCCGTGGCGACGCCGAGCGTGACGGGCACGACGACGCCCAGGGCCGCGATGGGCGCGACCACGCCCATGGTCCCGGAGGACAGCGCCGTGTAGAAGCAGATGAGCCCTGCCATCCCGGACAGCCCGGCCAGCACGGCCCAGAGCGGCCAGCCCGACCACGTCACGGCATCCCACTTCAGCACCACCACGAGCGAGACGACGAGCAACCCCAGTCCCTGCGTCCAGCCGACGACGGCCACCGCAGGCCGCCGGCGCGAGGCCACGCCCGCGAAGAAGTCGGACGTGCCCCAGGCCGCGGAGGAGGCCAGGGCGAGCAGACTGAGCACCGAGTCAGCCTAGTGAGGAGCGGGCCGGACCCTGAGCGCGCTCCGGCGTGGCCTCACGAGCAGAGGCTGCGGACCGGCATACATTGCTCTCGTGTCCAGCCGAACCGTGACCGGGCGGGAGTCGCCGGAGTTCACCCGGGCTCTCGAGGACCTGCGCCGTGCCCGGCTGCGCTCCGAGATCCGACTCACCGAGGTGCCTGCGCCGCAACGGATCGCCCCGTATGCCGTGGCCCTCACCGCGGACGTCATCGACCCCGCCGACCCGGACGACGACCTCGCGTCGGGCAGGTTCGTGCTGCTGCACGACCCGTCGTCGCCCGAGCCCTGGGGCGGCCAGTGGCGCGCCGTGACCTTCGCACGGGCCGAGCTCGAACCGGAGCTCGCCACCGACCCACTCCTCGGAGAGGTCGGTTGGAGCTGGCTCACCGACGCACTGCGGCACCGCGAGGTCGAGTTCACGGCAGAGGCGGGCACCGTGACACGCGTGGTCTCGCAGAGTTTTGCCGGCCTCGCCGACCGGCCACCGAGCGTCGAGATGGAGGTCCGTGCCTCGTGGAGCCCGATCGGCGCAGACATCGGTCCGCACCTGCTCGCCTGGTCGGACCTGTTGTGCACGATCGCCGGTCTGCCGCCGCTGCCCGAGGGTGTCGTCGCCCTCCCCGGCCCCCGTCGCTGAATGAGCGAGGACCTGCCACCGCCGTCGCCACCGAGCGAACCGGTCGCCACCATCGCGCTCACCGAGCCCGCGGACGGGGTGCCACCGGTGGTCGAGACCGAACGTGGCCTGAGCGAGGCGGCCGCCGCGGTTGCCGCGGGTGAGGGCCCGGTCGCCATCGACGCCGAGCGCGCGTCCGGCTATCGCTACGGCCAACGGGCCTACCTCGTGCAGGTGCGCCGATCGGGGTCGGGAACCTGGCTCATCGACCCGGTCGCCTGCCCCGACCTCTCCCCGCTGGACGAGGCCATCGGCGCTGCCGAGTGGATCCTGCACGCGGCGACCCAGGACCTCGCCTGTCTTGCCGAACGAGGGCTGCGGCCGAGGCAGCTCTTCGACACCGAGCTGGCCGGGCGCATCCTCGGGCTGCCCCGCGTCGGTCTGGCCGCCGTGGTCGAGGGGTATCTGGGACTGAGCCTGGCGAAGGAGCACTCGGCGGTCGACTGGTCGACCCGCCCGTTGCCCGAGCCGTGGTTGCGCTACGCGGCCCTGGACGTGGAGGTGCTCGACGAGCTGCGCAACCTCATGGGCGTCGACCTCGCCAAGCAGGGCAAGTCCGAGTGGGCTCGGCAGGAGTTCACCTCCCTGCTCTCCTGGACCCCCACCGAACGGGTCGACCCCTGGCGGCGCACGTCGGGGATGAACGCGTTGCGTTCGCGCCGGTCCGTCGCGGTCGTGCGAGAGCTCTGGTACGCCCGGGACGACATCGCCCGCGACCGGGACACCTCGATCGGGCGGGTGCTGCCCGATGCCTCACTCGTCGAGATCGCGCGCATCGCGCCGCGCACGACGGAGGAGCTGCCGCGAGGCCACCGCGCGATCGCCCGCTACGGGCGCCGGTGGGTGGATGCCGTGCAGAGCGCCATGGCCATCCCCGAGGACGACCTTCCGCCCAGGGCGCTTCCCTCCGATGGGCCTCCGCCGGCACGGGTGTGGGCCGACAAGAACCCGCTCGCAGCAGAGCGGCTGACCGCTGTGCGAGGTGCGCTCACGGCATTCGCGCAGGAGCACAGCATCCCGGTGGAGAACGTCTGCTCGCCGGACCCGCTGCGTCGGGTCGTGTGGCAGCCCCCACAGGAGCAGAGCGCCACGGCATTCGCCGAGACCCTGCGATCACTGGGTGCGCGACCGTGGCAGAGCGACATCGTCGCGCCGCTGCTCGAGGAGACCTTCGTGGAGCACCCCGGTCCGGGTCGGTAGTCGAGGCAGGGATCGCACCCTCTGAAGGGCGATGGCGCTGACACGAGGAGTCTGCTGCACCACAATGACCTCAACGGAAGGGGTCAGCGTGATCTCCAGTGGTCGACCGCACCCGCTCGGTGCGCATCCGGTCCAGGGCGGCACGAACTTCTCGGTGTGGTCGCGCACCGCGAGCCAGGTCGACCTGATGCTCTTCGACGACGTCGACGACGCCAGTCCCTCGCGCGTCATCGCCCTCGATCCCGGGTCGAACCGGACGTCCTCGTTCTGGCACGTCCACGTGCCGGACGTCGAGGCGGGGCAGGTCTACACGTGGCGCGTCCACGGCACGTTCGACCCCTCGGCCGGGCTCCGCCACGACGCGTCGGCCGTGCTCCTGGACCCCTACGGCTTCGCGGTCGCCATCCCCTCGGGGTATGACCGGATGGCCGGCACCAGACCAGACCGAGATCCGAGCACCGCGATGAAGAGCGTCGTCGTCGACCTCACGGCATACGACTGGGAGGGCGACACGCCTCTGGCGCGGCCGTTCTCGCGCACCATCATCTACGAGCTGCACGTGCGCGGATTCACGGCACACCCCAACAGCGGGGTCGACAGCAGCCTCGCTGGGACGTATGCCGGCCTGGTCAGCAAGATCCCCTACCTGACGTCACTGGGGGTCACGGCCGTCGAGCTCATGCCGGTGCAGGCCTTCGACCCCCAGGACGCGCCCGAGGGGCTGGTCAACTACTGGGGCTACAGCCCGGTGTCGTTCTTCGCTCCGCACGCCCCCTACGCCTCGACGAGCGACCCGCTCGGCGCCCTCGACGAGTTCCGGACCATGGTCAAGGAACTGCACCGCGCCGGCATCGAGGTCATCCTCGACGTGGTCTTCAACCACACCGCTGAGGCCGGCGCCGACGGACCCACCTTCTGCTGGCGAGGGTTCCACAACAGGGCCTACTACCTGCTCGACGCCCAGGACCCGGCCGTCTACCAGGACCACACCGGCTGCGGCAACACCCTCAACGCCAACCACTCCATCGTGCGCGCCATGACGATCGACGCCCTCCACCACTGGGTGCAGGAGATGCACGTGGACGGCTTCCGCTTCGACCTCGCGTCGATCATGTCGCGCGACAGCGACGGCACCCCGTTGGCCCACCCTCCCGTCGTCTACCAGATCGAGAGCGACCCCGTCCTCGCTGCCACGAAGCTCATCGCCGAGGCATGGGACGGCGGTGGTCTCTACCAGCTCGGGTCCTTCGTCGGGGACCGCTGGCGTGAGTGGAACGGGCAGTTCCGTGACGACGTGCGCCGATTCGTGCGCGGGGATGCCGGCACGGTGCCGCTGCTCCCCAACCGGGTTCTTGCCAGCCCGGACCTCTTCAGTGGGCGGCCCGCCGACGTCGAGCACAGCATCAACTTCGTCGCCTGCCACGACGGGCTCACCCTCAACGACCTGGTGTCCTACGACCACAAGCACAACGAGGCGAACCTCGAGAACAACCGTGACGGCACCGATGCCGACTACTCGATGAACCACGGCGTCGAGGGGCCCTCGCAGGACCCTGCCGTCGAGGGCCTGCGCACCCAGCAGGTCAAGAACCTCCTCGCCATCACGCTCATCTCCATGGGCGTGCCGATGATCGGGATGGGGGACGAGGTCCGCCGCACGCAGGGCGGCAACAACAACGCCTACTGCCAGGACAACGAGACGAGCTGGTTCGACTGGGACCTCACCTCGCGCCATGGCGACATCAGGCGCTTCGTGCGAGGCCTGATCGACGTGCGGTGCGCCCTGGACATGACCCAGGTGATGCACGGGCTGACCCTCGAGCAGTTCCTGGAGCGTTCGGTGGTGCAGTTCCACGGCGTGCGCCTGGACCAGCCCGACTGGTCGGCGGACTCGCACACCCTGGCCCTGACGATCCGCAGCGTCATCGGGACGCGGATGGTGCACGCGATCCTCAACGCCTACGAGGAGCCGCTGGACTTCGAGCTCCCCGCGATCGTGGGCCCGGGCCTGCCCTAGCGACGCGTCGTCGACACCGGGTTGGACTCACCAGAGGACATCTGTTCGTTGGCGGGCGCACCGGTCGTGACGGGTGGTTCCTACCGGGCGGCAGCGCATTCCGTGGTGCTGCTCAGTGCCGACCTGCACGCGCAGGACGACGGGCTCCCGACGGCTCGACAGGACGGTCAGCCGGCCCTGGCGTGACGGCTGTCACCCCAGCCGCCTCTG
>JBDTDY010000325.1:0-4894 GCA_039922835.1 Ornithinibacter sp. | reverse complement strand
CAACGGTCGTGGGGATGCCGGTGCGTCGCCGGCTGCCGCCGTCCCTGCACCCTCCCCCGCTCCTGCCCCGCCGGAGCCGAGCCGCCCCGATCCGGAGTGGGCCCGCGCCGATGCCCCGGCCGCAGCCGCACCACGGGCCCCTGCAGCCCAGGCTCGGCCCGCGCAGGCACCGGCACCACCCGCGCAGGCACCGGCACCACCCGCGAGGCCCAAGCGCGCCAATCCCGCCGACCGCCCCTGGCTCGACGTCGACGGCGAGCGCTACCCCCTCATGGGCGCCATGACCATCCTCGGTCGCGACGACAGTGCCGACATCATCCTCGACGACCCCGGAATCTCTCGCCGGCACAGCGAGCTTCGCGTCACCACCGACGGGCCTCACTTCGTCTCCACCGTGCGTGACCTCGGCTCCACCAACGGCACCTTCGTCAACGGCGAGCGGATCACCAGTGAGCACCTCCGGGACGGTGACCGGATCACGGTCGGGCGCACCTCGATCACCTTCCGGGCCGGCCGGAGGTGACCCGTGCTCAGTGAGCTCACCCTGACCCTCATGAGGTTCGGTCTGCTCGTGCTGCTCTGGGTCTTCGTCTTCGCCCTCGTCGGCGTGCTGCGAGGCGACCTCTACGGCACGACGGTCAAGCGTCGGCCCGCCCGCGCCGCCCCCCGCACCGCGACGCCTCCCCACGGACTCCCCGCGGTGCCGGCTGCGCCACCCGTGGCCCCGCGGGGCGGGCGCACCGGGGGGCTACGGGGGCGCAAGGGCCCGACGCGCCTCGTCGTCACGGCAGGTCCGCTGTCCGGCACCACCCTCCCGCTGCGCTCCTCCGGCACGCTGATCGGCCGCAGCCCCGAGTTCGCGCTCGTCCTCGACGACGACTACGCCTCCGGCCGCCACGCCCGCATCTACGAGGTCGACGGCACCTGGATGGTGGAGGACATGCGCTCGACCAACGGCACGTTCCTCGGCGCGACACGCCTGACCGAGCCGCGCGAGGTCGCCGTCGGCAGCGTCCTGCGGATCGGGCAGACCGTCGTCGAGCTCCAGAGGTAGACGATGCCGTTTGCCTTCCACTACGCCGCGCGCTCCGACGTGGGCATGGTCCGGACCAACAACGAGGACTCCGGGTATGCCGGGCCGCACCTGCTCGCGATGGCCGACGGCATGGGTGGGCACGCCGGTGGCGACATCGCGAGCTCCACGGTCATCGCCGCGCTCGTCGACCTCGACGATGAGGCACTCGGCGGGCGCGAGGTGAGCCAGTCCCTCCTGGACCGGATCAGCACGGCCAACGCCGAGCTCGGGGCCCAGATCCAAGACGAGCCGGGCCTGCACGGCATGGGCACCACGCTCATCGCGATGCTGCGCTCGCGCGACACCATCGTGCTGGCCCACATCGGCGACTCCCGCGCCTTCATGGTGCGAGAGGGGCAGGTCACCCAGATCACCAAGGACCACTCCTTCGTGCAGACCCTCGTCGACGAGGGGCGGATCACCCAGGAGGAGGCGCAGAACCACCCCCAGCGCTCGCTGGTGACGCGCGTGCTCACCGGTGCGGACGAGGACGAGCCCGACCTCGTCGTGCGCCAGGGCCGGGCCGGCGACCGCTACCTCATCGCTTCTGACGGGCTGACCGACTACGTCGCGCGCGACACCGTCGCCGAGGTGCTCACCACGGTCGCCGACCCCGGGGAGTGCGCCGACCGACTCGTGGCCCTCGCCCTGAAGGCGGGCGCGCCGGACAACGTGACGATCGTGATCGGCGACCTGGTCAACCTCACGAAGGTCCCCGCCCCACCCACCCAGCCGCAGGTCGTGGGCGCCGCGGCAGTGCGTGACACCGGCACCAAGCCGATCCCCACCACGCCAGCGGCCAAGGCCGCCGCCATGACCAGGACCGTGAGCGCGGGCATCGACGGCGAGGACCTGACCCTGGCCGAGGAGGGCCCCGCCTCCACGCGCGGGTTGGCCCTGCGGCTGGCGGCCCTGGCGGTGGTCACCGTCGTGGTGCTGGCGGGGGGGTCGTATGCCGCGTGGGCCTGGACCCAGCAGCAGTTCTACCTCGGGGTTGACGGCAAGGTCGTCACCGTGTTCCGCGGCGTCGAACAGGACCTGGGACCGCTGTCGCTCTCCTCGGTCGAGTACTCCACGACGATCCCGCTGGACGACCTGCCCTCGTCCTACCAGGACTCCCTGCGCGGCGGCATCGAGGTGGCCGATCGTGCCGAGGCCGACGGCCGGGTCACCGAGCTGCGGCTGCAGGCCCAGGCCTGTCGCTGGGCGATGGCAAACGGTGAGGTGTGCCGCACGGTGCCCTCGACCTGGACGCAACCGATCCCGACCCCCACACCCTCGACCTCCGCCTCGGCGACTCCCTCACCCAGCCCCACCGGGCCGGTCCTGCCGGGACCCACCACTCCTGCTCCGCCGAAGCCCGGCTCGAGCCCGACCGTGCCCCCACCCGCATGAGTGTCGTCTCCTCCTTCACGCCACGGCGCGGGCGCAACGTGGAGCTGCTGCTCCTCATCGCCGCCGTCGGGATCGTCGGCCTCGCGTGGGTCAACCTCGGGCTCGCCACCTCCGAGACCATCCCGCCGGGCACCCTCGCGCTCGGCGGTGGGTTCCTCGCCCTGGCCCTCGGTTTCCACCTCGTGCTCCGGTGGAAGGCGTCCTACGCCGACCCGCTGATGCTGCCGATCGTGACCCTGCTCAACGGGCTCGGCCTGGTGATGATCCACCGCATCGACCTCGCCAACGGCACGTCCATCGCCGATGGCGTCGCCCTGCGCCAGCTGGTGTGGAGCACCCTCGCCGTGGTCGTCGCGGCCGCGGTGCTCGTCGTGCTGCGCGACCACCGCATCCTGCGCCGCTACACCTACCTCGCCGGTGTCATCGGGTTCCTCCTCCTGCTCCTGCCACTGGTGCCCGGTGTCGGCAGGACGATCTACGGCTCGCGCATCTGGATCCAGGTCGGCCCGTTCTCCTTCCAGCCCGGCGAGGTCGCCAAGCTCGCCCTCGCCATCTTCTTCGCGGGCTACCTCGTGCAGACCCGCGACGCGTTGTCGGTTGCCGGGCGCAAGGTGCTGGGTCTGACCCTGCCGCGCGCCCGTGACCTCGCGCCGATCCTGCTGGCGTGGCTCGCGAGCCTGGCCGTGCTGGTCTTCGAGCGGGACCTCGGCTCCTCGTTGCTGTTCTTCGGGCTCTTCGTCGCGATGCTCTACGTCGCCACCGAGCGGGTGTCGTGGATCACCATCGGCCTGGCCCTGTTCTGCGCCGGCGCGTACACGGCATACCTGATCTTCGGCCACGTCCAGACCCGGGTGCTGCTGTGGACCGACACCTTCAGCCCCGAGGCACTCAAGGCCAGCGACCAGCTCGCCAAGGGGCTCATGGGCATGGCGGCCGGCGGGCTGTTCGGCACCGGCCTAGGCAAGGGGCGCCCCGACATCACCTACTTCGCCGAGTCCGACTTCATCATTCCCAGCTTCGGTGAGGAGCTCGGGATGATCGGTCTCTTCGCGATCCTCATGCTCTACGCCCTGCTCGTCGAGCGCGGGCTGCGCACCTCGCTCGGCACCCGCGACGGGTTCGGGAAGCTGCTCGCGGCGGGGCTGGCCTTCTCGATGGCTCTCCAGGTGTTCGTCGTCGTCGGCGGTGTCACGCGGGTCATCCCCCTCACGGGCCTGACCACCCCGTTCCTGTCCTCCGGTGGCTCCTCGCTGCTCGCGAACTGGACCCTGGTCGCCATCCTCCTGCGCATCTCCGACCACGCCCGCCGCCCGCTCCCCGAGGCCAAGGGGCCGAGCCCCGTCGCGGCGGCACACACCGAGGTGGTGAAGTTGACGTGAACGCTCCCGTGCGCCGGCTCGCACTCGTCGTCGCCGGCCTCTTCGCTGCCCTCCTCGTCTCGACCACGATGATCCAGTTCGTCTTCGCCGCCGACCTCAACGCCCGACCCGACAACCGACGCACGCTGCTCGCGACCTATGCACGCGAGCGCGGCGAGATCCTCGTCGGCCAGACCGCCG
Organism: Ornithinibacter sp.; assembly: GCA_039922835.1. GTDB lineage: Bacteria > Actinomycetota > Actinomycetes > Actinomycetales > Dermatophilaceae > Fodinibacter. The sequence goes on along the minus strand of JBDTDY010000325.1, from coordinate 865 downwards.
TCGCGCGCTCGACCCCGACCGACGACGAATACAAGTTCCAGCGCGAATACGACCAGGGCAAGCTCTACGCGCACGTCACCGGCTTCTACTCCTTCTTCGGCGCCGGCGGTGGCCTGGAGCAGGCCGAGAACTCGCTGCTGTCCGGCTCGAGCGACAAGCTCTTCTACCGCCGCATCAGCGACCTGTTCACCGGGCGCAAGCCGCAGGGCGCCAACGTGGAGACGACCCTGGATGCCTCGGTCCAGCAGGTCGCCGCCAAGGCACTGGGCAGCCAGCGCGGTGCAGCCGTCGCGATCGACCCGAAGACGGGAGCCATCCTGGCGATGGTCAGCTCCCCCTCCTACGACCCCAACACCCTTGCGGGACACGACCTGAACAGCGTGGGAAAGACCTACGACGCGCTCAACGCCGACCCCGGCCGCCCACTGCTCAACCGCGCCATCGGCGGGGACCTCTACCCTCCGGGGTCGGTCTTCAAGATCGTCACGGCCGCGGCTGCGCTCTCGAGCGGCAACTACACGGAAGACTCGGTGCTCCCGGGCCCCGCCGTCCTGAACCTCCCACAGACGAGCGCTGACCTGCCCAACGCCTTCGACGGCTCCTGCGGGCCGGGGGACAAGGTGACGCTGACCCGGGCGATGACGATCTCGTGCAACACGGCGTTCGCCTCCCTCGGCATGGACATCGGCGCGAAGGCCCTGCAGACCCAGGCGGCCAAGTTCGGCTTCGGCGACTCGATCACGATCCCCATGCGGGTCACTCCGAGCTCGGTGCCGGAGCAGCTCAACGCACCGCAGCTCGCGCAGGCCGCGATCGGGCAGTACGACGTGCGGAGCACGCCGCTCCAGATGGCGATGGTCGCGTC
>JBDTDY010000324.1:0-6265 GCA_039922835.1 Ornithinibacter sp. | reverse complement strand
TAGTTCATCGCGTCCTCGACGGTGCCGCCGACGAGTGGCACGATGGCCGGGGCCGCTGCCATCGCGAACCCGCCGATTCCGTAGGTCTCGGTGATGGCCGAGTCGCCGATGTCGAGGCCGGAGTCCTCCGCCTTGTAGCCGGCCATCATCGGGCCGATGACCTGCTGGGCCGGTCCGGTGAACCAGCGGAAGCCCTCGAAGTTCGACACGCGCACACCGAAGTCGGTGCCGTTGCGGCACATCGTCGTGACGATGGTGCTGTCCGGCACGCCGTGCGCCGCGTCGAGCGCGCACTTGGAGACGGCCATCCAGGTGGGACCGGAGAAGTAGTCACTGGACTGGATGAACTCGAAGACGTCCTTCTTCTGCTCGAGCGTGAAGTCGGTCTGGAGCATGTGCGGAGCGAGCGCCTGGAAGAGCAGCAGCGTGCCCGCGATGTTGCGGTTGTGGTCCTCGTCGCCCATGTGGAGCGCCTGCGCGAGCATCGAGCGCAGGTCGATCTCGCCCACGAGCTCCAGCGACTGCTGCAGCATCGGGCCGAAGACGTCCCGCATCCAGACGAGCCGGTCGATGACCGACTGGTCGTTGGCGCCCATCCGCAGGATCTTGGCGAGCTGCTCGGAGAGGTTGGTGTAGGCGACGTTGCCGTGCGTCTTGTTCTCGACGACGTGCATGTACATCGATGCCGAGGTGACGCCGGCCATCGACCCGACGCAGTCGTGCTCGTGGCAGGGGGAGAAGACCACCCCACCGTTCGCGGCGACCTCCTCGGCCTCCGCGACGTCCTTGGCGAGGCCCTCGAAGACGATCGCTCCGGTCACGGCGCCGCGCATGGCTCCGCACATCTCGCTCCACTCGATCGGCGGACCGGCGTGCAGGATCATGTTCTTCGTCATGCCGGGCACGACGTCGATCGCCTTGCCGAACCCGACCAGGACGGGGTGGGCGTCGATGATCCGAGAGACGACCTCCTCGTTGGCGAGCCTGATGCGCTCGGCGACCTCGGGGGCCTGGAGCGCGGCGAGGGCGGCACGGACCTCGGGTGAGTAGTCGCGCGGGGGGGTCCAGTCGACCTGCGCCGCGTGGCGGCCCTGCAGCTCGACGTCGTGCTGGAAGGAGGGGAGGCCGACGTTGACGACGTCGAGCTCCTGGGTGAACAGGGTGTTGGTCATGGCTGAGAGCACCTTCCGTTATCGGATCATCTGGAGGGACAGGGTGGCGAGGTCGATCGCGGTGTCGACGACGCGCACGCCGAGGTCGGTGAGCGTGGCGACCTGGGCGGTCTTGTTCTGCACGTCTCGATCGGTGCCGAGCACGTAGGCCACGACCTCGAGGGGGCGACCTGCGTCCGCGGCGATCTTGCGGGCCTCGGCGATCGCGGGCGCGACGGCGCCGGCCGGGTCCGGGTGGGAGCCGTAACCGAGCTCGACGTCGAGGACGATCACGGCCGTCGCGGAGTCGGCGGCTGCCTTGACGATCTCCGCGTTGCGGATGCTCGGGTCGATCATCGGGTGGGGGCGACCGCGGGTGAACTCGTCCGCACCGAGGTCGACGAGGAGGTGGTCATGGGTGGCGGTGGTCTCCCCGGGCTGGAAGGCCGGGTCCTTCGCCACGTTGGAGCGGGTCCTGTCGGGGTATTCCGCCTTGACGACGTGGAAGACCTCGTCGCAGACGGTTCCGCCGCAGAAGAGGCCGCGCAGCACGTTCTGCCCCTCGAGCCAGCCACCGCGGATCGCGGCGGTGTCGACGTCGGAGGACGTCGCGATGGCGATGGTGTCGTCGCCGGTCGCGAGACGAACCGCAGCGACTGCGGCGTCGCGTGTGGTCGCCGTGTAGGTCAGCCCGGCAGGCGCACCCTGCGGGGTGCTGGAGCCGATGAAGCACACCACGACGGGCGTGGACAGCTCGGCCGCCGACGCGAGGACGCGCGCGGCGACGCTCGCGGCCGGAGGCTTCGACAGGAGCACGATGACCTCGGTGTCCGGGTCCTCGTCAAGCATCCGCATCCCGTCCAGCATCATCACGCCGCCGATGTCCTCGGTGAGGTCCCTGCCACCGACGCCGATGAGCTGGCTGATGCCCGAGCCCAGGGCGTCCACGCGCACGGAGAGCTCCTGGCTACCGGTGCCGCTCGCCGCGACCACTCCCACGGGGCCGCGGGACACGGCGTTGGCGAAGCACAGGCCGGTGCCGTTGATGATCGCCGTGCCGCAGTCGGGGCCCATCACGAGCAGGCCGGCGTCGTGGGCGAGGCCCTTGATCTCGCGCTCGTCCTCGATCGACACGTTGTCCGAGAAGATGAGCACGTTCTTGCCTGCCGAGAGCGCAACACGCGCCTCGTCGGCGGCGTACTCCCCGGGCACCGAGATGATCGCCAGGGAGGCGCTCGACTCCTTGGCGTAGGCCTGACGCGACGTGCGGTAGGAGGTGTCCTGCGTCGCCGCGGGGCGTTGGGCCCGAAGCACCTCGACCTGCTCGATGGCCTGGTCACAGTCGGCCTCGTTCTCACACTGCACGACGATGACCTGGTCCCGCGGGCTGGCCGCCTCGATCTCCGGGGTCGACAGGCCGACCTCGGAGATGACCTGCTTGTTGAGGTCCGTCCCCATCCCGACCATCGCCGAGACGACGTAGGGAAGCTCGTTGACCTTGGTGGACAAAGCCATCAACGACATCGAGTCGCTGTACTTGTTGCGCATGACCACTGCCTTGACGTGCACGATCTCTCCTATCGGGGCGCCGACCGGAGGCCGCTGCCCGTGCCATGGGTGAAAGGTCGAGGCGCGAGGGACCGAGATTCACTGGTCGGTCGTGCTCTCTACTACGAACCGTAGCATGTTGGTATACCGTATATCAACTGCCATTCCACCGATCATGAGCCACCCCGCCGGTAGCATGCGAAGCCATGACCTCCCCGTCGCGCTCCGGCTCGGGCATCGGCGACCTGCCGTTGCTGGGCGCGACGCACCGCGCCCTGCGCGAGCAGGTGGCCGACGTCCTGCGCGAACGGATCACCCGCGGCGACCTGCCGCCCGGGACGCACCTCGTCGAGCGAGTCCTCGCCGACAGCCTCGGTGTCTCCAGGGTTCCGGTGCGCGACGCGCTCAACCTCCTCAAGGGCGAGGGGTTCCTCACTCAGGAGCCTCGCCGCGGGGTGGTCGTGACCCGCCTGTCCCGCAAGGACATCGAGGAGCTCTATGACGTGCGCTCAGCCCTGGAGGTGCTGGCGGTCCGCCTCGCCACCGAGCGGGCGAGCGATGAGGAGATCGAGGAGCTGCGTGGCCTCGTGCTCACGTCCGAAAGCAACTTGGCCGAGCAGGACCCGGATGCCGTGCTCACCACCAACACCGCCTTCCACGACGCGCTCACCGCGATGGCCCACAACGACCTGCTGGCATCCCTGATCCATCCGCTGGAAGGTCGCCTGCACTGGTTGCTGAACCAGAACGAGGACCCAACGCCATTCCACGTGGAGCACGAGGCGCTCTACGACGCCATCGCCGCCCGGGACGCCGACGCCGCGGCCGTGGTCGCGCTGCGGCACGTGCTCACGAGCCGCTCGGTGTGCCTGCGACTGCTCCACCCCGACGGGCCCCGTTGACCCGGTGCGCGTCACGCGTCACGCCACCTACCGTGGTGCCATGACCTCACCGGCAGTCCTCGGACTCGGCGAGAGCGACTTCATCCAGCTGACCACCTTCCGCAAGAACGGCGCACCCGTGCCGACTCCCGTGTGGGTGGTTCGCGACGGTGACGCGATCTCGGCCTTCACCCCGGCCGGCGCAGGAAAGCTCAAGCGACTGCGGCACACCAGCCGCGTGACCGTGCAGGCATGCAGCCGTCGTGGCTCCGTCGGGGAGGGCACCCAGGCGATCGAGGCCACCGCGTCGGTGTCCACCGAGCCGGCTGACGTCGACCGCGTGACGGCGCTCCTCGCGGAGAAGTACGGCCTCCAGTTCAAGGTCGTGATGCTCATCGAGAAGATCGGCTCTCGGGGCAGGAGCCGCGACCGCGCGGCCATCGTCATCACCGACGCCCTCGGGGCGATCGGGCCGGTCTAGGCCCCCCACGTCGACCGCCCCGCCCCTGTCAGTCGTCGACCGGCTCCTCGGGCACCAACCGCTGACCGTGGGCGACGGCATCCACCAGGCGCTGGTGGTCGCGCTCGGTCTGGTCGGCATAGGAGCGGGCGAACCGGCTCATCGCGCGGTCCACCTTGTCCGAGCCGCCGACGTAGCCGGCGATCATCGAGGCACCGCTGGAGCGCGCGTGGGCCTTGGCGAGCAGCTGCCCGCAGATCCGCGCGTAGTCCTCCATGGCCGAGGGCTTGAGGGCATCCAGGGGGATGGTGCCCTTCATGTTGCGGAACTGCCGCACGTAGAACTGGCGCCCCGCCACGGTGGTCCATCCGAGCAACGGGTCGCTCACGGTCTGCAGCGCCTGTTGGTACTCCACCACCCGCTGACCCTGGTGGGCGTGCCAGGCCGAGTCGCCGTGCACGTGCGGCGCCAGCACCGAACGGCGGGCCTGCTTGAGCTGCAGGAAGACGACGTCACTCGGGCTGCTCCCCTCCAGCAGCGCGACGTAGGCCCGCAACCCCACGCTGCCCACGCCGACCACCTTGTGAGCCATGTCGATCAGGGTGTAGCCACCCAGCACCCGTCGCCAGTGCGGGGCCAAGGTCTCGAGGTAGTCGTCAAGACCCTCGGCGAGGAGCTCCTCCTCCGACTGCTCCAGGCGGGTGATCAGGGGTGGCTCCTCGACGATGCGCCGTTGTCCGCTCTCGAGGGTGGTGAACCGGGGGAGGGCTCGGTCGTTGGTGCGGCCACGAGCAGTGCGTGCGGCTTTCCCGATGTGGTCCCTCAGCGAGACGTCGGCCGCCGTGTCCTGGAGCCGGTCCACGTCCAGCCGTTCGTAGGACCTGGTGAGCAGGGGCTGGGAGGCGAGCCATCGCATCTGCGCTCGATACGCAGCCGAGCAAGCCAGCACCGCTGTCTCACAAGCCGACTCGCTCCGGCCGTTGTGGCGCCCTGCGACCCAGATGCTCGCCACGAGTCGGCGCAGGTCCCACTCCCACCCGCCGGGGTGCGCCTCGTCGAAGTCGTTGAGGTCGAGCACGAGGTCTCGCTCTGGTGAGGCGTAGAAGCCGAAGTTCCCGAAGTGGGCGTCCCCACAGATGATCGGCTGGATGCCGGTCGCCGGCAGGTGGGCCAGGTCCTCGGCCATGACGACGGCGCTGCCGCGCAGGAACCCGTAGGGCGAGGCGGCCATCCGCTGGACCCGGGTCGGAACCAGCCACTCAAGTCGGCCGCCGTGCGACGCGGTGACCTGGTCGAGGATGTCCGGCCGGTCGGTCGGCTCCTCCCATTGGCCAAGAGAGGCGCGGGGCACCTGGTGGCGCAGGCTGCGCCCCAGCGCGTACCTCTCCTTTCGCGGCAGGGACGGTCGCCGCAACGAGCTGTAGGGCTGGCTGTCGACAGCGGACAGCACGACGTGCCGGCCCGCCTGTCGGGCGCCGTCCGTCATCTGGTGCCTTTCGTTCTCCCTCGCCCCGGGAGGGGCCGGGTCCGGGTGCCGATGTGCTCCCCCACCTTGGCAGCCGCAGCCACCCTCGTGCTCGATCGCGGCGATCGACTCTGCCGTGTTCGCCCTCGCTCCCACAAGGACAGGCAGTCGACGTTCCACCGTCCAGGACATCGTCCTGGGGGGCACCCTCCACCCCGCCAACCGCCCTTCGCTGCGAAGCGCCCGTGCGGGGTGTCCACTCGCGCACAAGGTCCGACAACAGCGGCTGACGCTCCCGGCATCCGGTCCTGCCGCTGCCCGTCTATTGCCCGCGGTGCGCGGGGTCTGCGCTCACGAGGCCGGCGTCCTCGATGGTGGTGATGCCGAGCGCTTGTTCGCTATTCGAGCAGGGCCACCTCGAGGTCATGGGCCAACACCACGGCACGCACCAGTTGCGCTTCCTGCTCGTCGCTCAGATAGCCGATGGTCCGTCCAAGTGCCCTCACTGGGACGGTGAGCACGTTGTCCAGGGACGCCGCACAGTCATGGTCCAGCCCGTTGTCGGGTCCCACCAGGACTTCGCTGGACAAGCCCTTGATCGTGCTGCTGATCGGGGCAACTGTCACCTTGGTCATCGCACCCCGAGCGGCCTGTCGGGTCAGGACGAGCGCCGGCCGCACCTTGTCCAGGCGGACCAAACAGATCTCTCTCACCCGATCAGTCCTCAACCATGGCGAGCGTGCCGGTCCACTGGACGAGA
>JBDTDY010000323.1:0-4955 GCA_039922835.1 Ornithinibacter sp. | reverse complement strand
GAGGCCGGTGCGTGGGTGGGGCAGGTGGTCGGCGTCACCGGGCTGCGCCTGGTCCACGTTGCCCGGCCCCGCGCGTTGAACCCGGCACACTCCCTGCCCGGTGACGCAACGGCATTCGCGGACGCCTACCCGGTGACGCTGGCCACCGCGGCGTCACTGCGTCGGCTGGACGAGTGGGTGGCGGAGACCGCCCGCGAGCGCGGGGAGGAGCCGCGCGGGGCACTGGAGGTCTCGCGGTTCCGCCCGAACCTCGTCGTCGAGGGCGACCTCGAGCCCTTCGAGGAGGACCACTGGCGCAGGGTGCAGGTGGGAGACGTGGAGTTCCGGGTCGCGAAGCCGGTGGACCGGTGCGTCATGACCACCATCGACCCGCTCACTCGTGAGGGGGGACACGAGCCGATCCGCACGCTCGCGAGACACCGGAAGTGGGAGGGCGCCACGTGGTTCGCGGTGCAGCTCGTGCCGCACGTCCCGGGGTCGATCACGGTCGGCGACGAGGTCGCACCGCGACGGTAGCGTTCACCCATGGAGTCCTTCGAGCGCACCTTTCCCGAGTCGTTCCTGTGGGGGACGGCGACCGCGAGCTACCAGATCGAGGGGGCGGCCGGCGAAGACGGTCGCAGCCCGTCGATCTGGGACACCTTTGCAACGGTCCCGGGGAAGGTCGCGAACGGCGACACCGGTGAGGTCGCCTGCGACCACTACCACCGGATGCCCCAGGACGTCGCCCTGATGCGCGACCTCGGCCTCGACGCCTACCGTTTCTCGGTCGCGTGGCCCAGGGTCGTCCCCGGAGGCACCGGCGTCGTCAACGCCGCCGGTCTCGACTTCTACAGCCGACTCGTCGACACCCTGCTGGAGGCCGGCATCCGGCCGGTGGCGACGCTCTACCACTGGGACCTGCCGGAGGTGTTGGACCAGCAGGGTGGGTGGCTGAACCGCGACATCGCGAGCTGGTTCACCGACTACGCGAGCGCAGTGGTGGGCGCACTGGGTGACCGGGTGCACAACTGGACGACCTTCAACGAGCCGTGGTGCTCCTCGGTGCTCAGCTATGCGATCGGCGCGCACGCACCCGGCCACCGCGACCCGGTCGAGGCCATGGTGGCCGCACACCACCTGATGCTGGCCCACGGCACCGCGGTTCCCGTGATCCGGGAGGTCTGCCCTGCAGCCGAGGTGTCCATCACCCTGAACCCCACGCAGGTCTACGGCCCGGATGCCGGTGACGAGCGTGACGCCGACGCCGTGCGACGAGCGGACAACGTCCTCAACGGCCTGTTCTTCGGGCCGCTGTTCCACGGCGCGTATCCGGAGGGCTTCCTCGACGACACCGCGCACCTCACCGACCACTCCTACATCCGCGACGGTGACCTCGAGACCATCGCAGCGCCGCTGGACAACCTCGGGGTCAACAACTACTTCCCCACCCGCGTGCGGGCCACCCACGACGGCGAGCAGTCCGACCTGGTGCTGCCGGGGTGCGACGGCGTCATCGAGACCGACCCGCACCCCCCGCTGACAGACATGGGCTGGGAGGTCAACCCGGCAGCCCACCGCGCAATCATCGAGCGGTCCGCCCGTGAGAGCGGCCTGCCGCTCTACATCACCGAGAACGGCTCGGCCTGGCCGGGGGACGTCGTCGGCGACGACGGTCACGTGCACGACCCCGAGCGGGTCGACTACCTCCAGGGCCACCTCGGCGCCGTCGCCGACGCGATCGAGGCCGGCACCGACGTGCGCGGCTACTTCGCGTGGTCCCTCATGGACAACTTCGAGTGGGCCTACGGCTACGACAAGCGATTCGGCATCGTGCACGTCGACTACGACACCCAGGTGCGCACCGTGAAGGACTCGGGACTGGAATATGCCCGGATCATCGCCGCACACCGGAGCCGATGACCGGCTCCCGCACGACCGTCGTCGTCGGTGGCGGCATCCTCGGCCTTGCGGTCGCCGAACGCCTCGTGCGCGAGAACCCTCGCGCAGACGTCACCGTGCTGGAGAAGGAAGGCGGCTGGTCGCGCCACCAGACCGGCCGCAACAGCGGCGTGATCCATTCCGGGCTGTACTACCCTCCCTCGAGCGCCAAGGCGCGGTGGTGCCGCGAGGGTGTCGGAGCCCTCCTCGACCTCGCCCGCGCCGAGGGGGTGGCGCACAGGGTGACCGGCAAGCTCGTCGTCGCGGTCGAGCCCGCCGAGCTGCCCCGGCTGCGCGCCCTCGCAGAGCGCGGCAGGGCCAACGGGCTGCAGGTCAGCGAGCTCGGGGCGGAGGAGGCGCGTGAGCACGAGCCGCACGTGGCCGCGCTCGCGGCGCTGCACGTGCCCGAGACGGGCATCATCGACTACCCCGGCGTGTGCGCAGCCCTGGTGCGACGCCTCGAGGGCGCGGGTGCATCGCTGCGGCTTGGCACCGAGGTGCTCGGGGCGTCACCGCGCCCCGACTCCCTGGTCGTGCACACCAGCACGGGTGACCTCGCGGCAGAGCTCGTGGTCAACTGTGCCGGGCTCCACGCCGACCGTGTCGCGACGCTGCTCGGCCATCACCCCTCCGTGCGGATCGTGCCTTTCAGGGGTGAGTACCGCGAGCTGACGCCGCCGGCGGCGCACCTGGTCCGCGGTCTCGTCTACCCGGTGCCGGACCCGGATCTCCCCTTCCTCGGGGTTCACCTCACCCGGGGAATGGACGGCCACGTCCACGCCGGGCCCAACGCGGTGCTGGCGCTCGCCCGCGAGGGCTACCGCTGGCGGGACGTGAGCCCGCGGGACCTGGCCGAGGTGCTGGGGTATGCCGGGTCGTGGCGGCTCGCCCGGAGCCAGGCCAGGACGGGGGTCGCCGAGGTGCTGAGGTCGCTCTCCGCGCGGCGGTTCACCGACAGCGTGCGCCGGCTGGTGCCCGAGCTCGACGGTGCGGACCTGGTTCCGGCGCCTGCCGGGGTGCGCGCCCAGGCGGTGGGCCGCGACGGGGCGCTGGTCGAGGACTTCCTCGTGGAGCGGTCACACCGTGCGGTGCACCTGCTCAACGCACCCTCGCCCGCGGCCACGGCATCCCTGTCCATCGCCAGGCACGTCGTCGGCCTCCTCCCGAGCTGACAGGGAGGAGGCCGAGGCGTTGCCGGTGTCGGCAGGGTCAGGCGGGGCGCCCGACGATGGTGACGTCGATGTTGCCTCGGGTCGCCTTGGAGTAGGGGCACACCTCGTGGGCCTTCTCGGCGAGGGACTGGGCGGTCTGCTCGTCGACACCGGGGATGAGGGACACGAGCTCGACGGCCAGCCCGAAGCCGCTGTCGGTCTTGCCGAACGTCACGTCCGCCGTGGTGGTCGCCGCGGAGGCGTCCACGCCGTCGGCCTTCGCGACCAGCGCCAGGGCACCGTTGAAGCAGCTGGCGTAACCGGCGGCGAACAGGGTCTCAGGGTTGGCCTTGGGAGTGGACCCACCAGGCTTGCCGAGCTCGAGGTCGACGACTCCGTCAGCGCTGCGGACTCGCCCGCCTCGGCCACCCTCGGCGTTGGCGGCGATGGTGTAGATGGTCTCGTTGACGGACTCGTGCGGCACGCGGATCTCCTGGTGAAAGGGGTGAAGGGGGACGTGCGGCCCAACCCCACCCCACCCCCGCGCATTCCCGACTTCTTGCGCCACAGCCACGCGTGAGGCCACCTCGAGGGGCCTCGCGCGTGGCTGGAGGGCAATAGGTCGGGTCGGGAGGGTGAGTTGAGCAGGGGGGTCAGCGCTCAGTGGGAGAGGCGCTCCAGCGCCATCCCTTCGCCGGCGCGAACCCAGCCGAAGCCTCGGCCTGTTCCGCTGGGAGACGGCTCGCGACGCAGGTCACGATTCGGGACCTCGTTGCCCCGCCTCAGCCGGTTCGGGCCGCTCGCTCGGTATGGTCGCTGACGAGTCAGACGTGGGTCGTCCACGTTCACTACCGCCAAGGAGCCTCACTCGTGACCACCTCGCGCACCCGCCGAGCCGGAGCAGTCGCTGTCGCCGCCCTCGTCTCCACCCTTGCCCTCGCCGCCTGTGGCTCCAGCGACAGCGGCGACGCCGCCACGCCTGCCGCCTCCAACGCCAGCGGCATCACGACGGTGACCGACGGCAAGCTCAAGGCCTGCACCCACCTCTCCTACAAGCCGTTCGAGTTCAAGGACGGCGCCAAGGTCGTCGGCTTCGACGTCGACCTCATGGGTCTGGTCGCGGAGAAGCTCGGTCTCGAGCAGGAGGTCGTCGACATCGAGTTCGCGACGATCACCTCTGGCGCCGCGTTCGCCGCCAAGAAGTGCGACGCCGGATTCGGCGCCACCACCATCAACGACCAGCGCAAGAAGGCGGTCCTGTTCTCCGACCCCTACTTCGACTCCACCGCTGCGCTGCTGGTCAAGAAGGACTCCGGCATCAGCGACCTCGCGGGCCTGAAGGGCAAGAAGCTGGGGGTGCAGACCGACACCACGGGCCAGGAGTTCGCTGAGACGGAGAAGGCGGCCAACGGATACACGCCCGTCGTCTTCGATGACCTGCCGACCCAGCTCAACGGCGTTCTCTCGGACCGAGTGCAGGGGGCGCTCAATGACAACGGCCCGCTCCTCGACTTCGCGAAGGACAACCCGGAAACCGAGGTCGTCAAGGAGTTCGACACCGGCGAGCAGTACGGCCTGATGTTCAAGAAGGACGACCCCAACGGGCAGAAGCTGGCGGACACCGCCAACGAAGTCCTCAAGGCCGCGAAGGAAGACGGCCGCTACAACGACATCTACAAGAAGTGGTTCGGGGTCGACGCCCCGAAGTGATCCTCCCCTTGACCTCGGGGGGCGACGGTCCGGTTCGATCGGACCGCCGCCCCCCGGTGTCTTTGGTCCGAGCACCCTCAGGCCCTCAGGAGAACGCATGAGCACCACCACCACGGACGCCCCCCAGAAGAAGAAGCTCTCTCCTCGTCGTCGCGCGCAACGGATCCGGTGGGT